>CALMZT010000724.1 GCA_937870805.1 uncultured Chloroflexota bacterium | reverse complement strand
GACATCGTGCTCGCGCGCCTGGCGCGCTGCGGCGCGAAGGAAGCGGTCATCCCGCTCTCCGACCAGGTGTGGAAGAACCTCCAGTCGCTGATCGGCCCGGTTCAGCAGTTCTTGTATCACAAAAAACCTCCGCAGCAAACTAGAATCCACTAGGCATTTAGTTGATATGATATACTACATGTTATGTAATGTATATCCATATCCTATAGCCTACTTATGTAATAGGTTTAGACTGTCACAAATTGTTAATTGATGAGGCAGTCTCTTAAACTGTTTTATTCTAGCACGATAGTGTTTCATTTGTGAATAAATACTAAATAAACACTTGCATGAGAAAGCCTTAAGATGATCTATGTGCGTAAATATTTCATTTCCAAAATTTGTAAATACTTTTTAATTTTACAGTGATTGCGCTGGAAAAAAGCTAATAGTATCATTGATTAAGTAATGCATGAGAACGAGGATTTTGAATGGCTACTCGACGTTTTACTGACGATTTACCGGACCCCCCATCATCACAAAAACCTTCAATGCCAACGCCACAGTCCATTGCGCCAGCGCCAGCAACTGAACCTGCGGCAAGACCCACTACGCCTAGTCGACCAACAACACCTGGAGCGCCAAGTGGAGCGCATCTTCCACGTACTTTGACCCAGGTGATGAATGAAGCAAACGAAAAAGTGGTGCGGGGCGATCTTGTCGATTATGTCCCCTTACCAACGGGCTTTGATCCATTAGACGGTTTCATCGGTGGTGGACTGCGTAAGACAGAATTGATATTGTTGGGTGGTTCACAAGGCATTGGCAAGACGATTGCCACGCTTCAGATTGCCCGTAATGTTGCCGCGCGCCCCGATCAATACGCATTCTATCTCTCCTATGAACACACCGAAACTCACTTGATGCATCGCTTGCTGTGCCTCGAAAGCCTGAATCCACCAGAGGTGAAGATCGATCAGGGGCTAAAACTGCGCGATCTCTACCAGATTATCGTGGCGCAGCGTGCGAAGGAATTCATGGGGCGTGACGGTGGCGCTGGTTCGCTGCAAGCCATTCTGCGCGACAATGCGAAGACTGCTCCTGCCTTGGGACGCATGGCACGCTACGCGGATCGTCTGATTCTGCTAAAAGCCAGTCCTGCTGTGACCACTTTGCGCTCAATCAAGGAGATGACGGCTCGTCTATGCGATGCTACAGGAGGTAACCTCACTGTTTTCGTAGACTATCTGCAAAAAGTTGCTGTCCATCCCGAACGTCCCCGTGACGAAAACGATAAGGTAACGATGATTGTCGAGGGTCTCAAGGACGTTGCGCTGTCGTTGGATGTCCCTGTCTGGTCAATCGTAGCGGCTGACCGTGAAGGACTCAAGAGTAAGCGTATTCACCTGTTCCATCTGCGTGGCAGCAGCGCGCTTGACTACGAGTCAGATATTGCCATCATCATGAACAACAAATATCAGATCATGTCAAAAGACCATGTAGCCTTCAACCCTTACAACGCCAAGCAGTATCGAGATTGGGTTGTCTTTACCATCGAGAAAAACCGCGCCGGGCGTGCGATGCAGGATATGGAATTTCAACTCTTTGGACAGCACTTCGCCTTTGATCCCAAAGGTCAGAAGGTCCAGCAGCAGCTTATCGATGATAAGGTCATCGAAGCATAATTTTGTTGTCATTGGCATTAGAACGAGTCCTTGAACAGTTTGCAGTTCCTTGCTATAGTTTGCCTTGTGAGACGTTCTCACAAGTTAGAATAGACGGTTGTCTCATTGGCGCAAGCCTCTCTTACAAACACGACGTAACATGGGTGTCTGTGGGAAATGGGACAGACGAAATCCGAAACGTGTGAGGCTGTGCGCTTTTGCGCGTGCAACTTTGTGCAATTTGGATTGGCGGGGAATTATGGACTCCGTTTGCTAACAAGTTCAGAATGTCAAAGTTCTGAATAACCATAAGGTGTGCTAAATGGGAGTGATGAACATTGAGGATACGTAGTGGCGCACCAATGTGTGCGCCCGACCATGTAAATCCTTGAAAATCACCACACCTGCTAAATTAAATCCCCTCTACACAGAGGGGATTGATTATTCATGATTGGGTTTTGATTAGGGTGTCACGCGATGGCAGGCAACCCAATGACCGGGCTGCGCTTCGACAAGCGGCGGATCAGGGTCATGGTGGCAAAGGTCGAAGTGAACAGGGCAGCGCGTGTTGAAGTTGCAGCCGATGGGCGGGCGCGCGGGGCTAGGCACATCGCCAGTAAGAATGACACGCTGCCGTTTGGCTTCGGCGATGGGGTCGGGAATGGGTACAGCAGAGAGCAGCGCTTGCGTATAGGGATGCAGCGGATTGTCGTACACTTCGTCGGTTTGACCGAGTTCAACGATTTTGCCCAGATACATGACTGCTACACGATCACAGATGTGGCGCACCATGCTCAAGTCATGGGCGATGAACAGGTAGGTTAGTCCGAACTCTTGCTGCAAGTCAGACAACAGGTTAATGACCTGCGCCTGAATGGACACATCAAGCGCGGAAATCGGTTCGTCGGCGACGATGAACGAAGGCTTGAGTGCCAACGCGCGCGCGATACCGATACGCTGACGCTGACCGCCAGAGAATTCGTGCGGATAGCGGTTGATGTAGAATGGATTTAAGCCCACGCGCTCCATCAGTTGTTCGACGTATTCCTGCTGTTCGCGCTTATTGGGGAACATCCTGTGGATGACCAGCGGTTCGCTGATGATGCTGCCGACAGTCATACGCGGATTGAGCGAGGCAAACGGGTCCTGGAAGATGATCTGCATCCGTTTACGGGTCTTGCGCAATTCCTCAGCAGGAAGCGTAGTCAGTTCGCGCCCTTCAAAGATGACAGAACCAGCGGTGGGTTTGTAAAGCTGCAAAACAGTACGACCTGTCGTGCTTTTGCCGCAACCTGACTCGCCGACCATACCCAGCGTCTCGCCTTTAAAGACATCGAAGTTCACGTCGTCAACGGCTTTTACGGCGCCCACTTGTCTTTGAAAGACGATACCCGAAACAATCGGGAAATATTTTTTCAGCCCGCGCACTTGCAGCAGCGCTTCACGCCCCATGTTGGCTGTTTGGGCAGAATCTTGTTGAACAGTTACGTTAACCACTTTGCGTTACCCCCTCACGCACATCGACCCAGCAAGCGACCAGATGTTGTCCGCTGCCCTCTTTCGCCGGTTCAAGCGGCGGTCTTTCCTGTAGAGAGCGCTCGATGCAATAGGGGCAGCGCGGCGCAAATGAACAGCCCTGCGGCATATAACGCATGTCGGGCGGTGCGCCTTCAATCTGAACCAACTTGGAATTCTTGCTGTTCTGGTCAAGGCGGGGCAATGATTTCAGCAGCCCCAATGTGTAGGGATGACGCGGGTCGCCAAAAACTTCTTTCACAGGACCGCGTTCCACGATGCGCCCGCCGTACATGACCTGAATGGTATCAGCGATGCCAGCAACGACGCCGAGGTCGTGCGTAATCCAGATCATCGCCATGCGCAGTTCATCGCGCAGACGCTTCACCAATTCGATGATCTGTGCCTGAATGGTGACATCCAGCGCAGTCGTTGGCTCGTCGGCGATGAGCAGCTTAGGGTTGCACGACAGCGCCATCGCGATCATCACGCGCTGACGCATACCCCCGGAGAACTGGTGAGGGTAGTTATCTAAACGCTTGCGCGCATCGGAGATACCCACCATGTCCAGCAGTTCAGCGGCGCGGGTGTTGGCGGCGGTGTTGCTCATACCTAAATGGAGTTTGAGAGCTTCGGTGATTTGTGTGCCAACGTTGAGGACGGGGTTTAACGAGGTCATCGGATCCTGGAAAATCATGGCGATTTCAGCGCCACGCACGAGTCGCATTTCTTCCGATTTGAGTTTAAGAAGATCGCGTCCGCGAAAGAGCACTTCGCCCTGCTCGATTTTACCGGGCGGCGTGGGGATTAATCCCATGATCGACAGCACATGGACACTCTTGCCGCTGCCACTTTCCCCGACGATACCCAGCGTTTCCCCTTCGTGCAGAGGGTAGGACACATCATTGACCGCGTGTACCACACCTTCTTGAGTATAAAAACGGGTGACGAGGTTTTTCACCTCCATAAGGACTGCCAAGGGTATACTACTCCTTAAAACTCATTCGATTAAAACTTTTACGGACTATTTCTAAAGACGTGAGTTTGCATCATTCTATGCGCGCTGTCAAGGAAAACGCATGTGCTACATTACTGAGATTTCCAACCCGTAATTTAGTTACACTAATCAAAATTATTTGAATGTACTGCTTGACATTACAAAATGATTTCGTTAATCTAATATAGAGTCATTATCGTATTATGAGTCGAAGGGTACGCCGATGGCAGACGTTCGACAACTCCCCCTTTTTCCTACACAACCCGGTTCAGTGGACGATTTGAATCGTCACAGCTACCTGCGTGATACGGTGGCGCTGTTCCAACAGCATCTTCTCCACGAAGGCAAATCAGAACACACGGTTCGGGCGTTCACGTCTGACTTGCAACTGCTGGCGGAATTCACCAGCGAGAAGACTGCTGTCGGGCGTTTTAATACCGATGCCCTCAATAAGTTTCTCGAATGGCTGGAACATGGACGCGGCGTGCCTTGCAGTCGCAAATCGTATGCGCGGCGCGTGACGACGCTTAAGGTGTATTTCAAGTGGCTGACAGAAAACAACGTCATCCCACACAACCCGGCGAAAGCGCTGCTGCAAAGATCAGGTCCCGCGCCACTGGCAGTGATCCTGTCGCCGGAGGACATCGAGCGTGCCATCTTGTTCGCACGAACGATGCAGCGAACGGTGAAAGGCGAAAACGAGCGCGACACCCGACCTGAGATGCTCTTTCGACTTATTCTCGATACGGGCATCAAAAAGAACGAAACGATGGAACTAACCCCGCGCAGCATTGATCGTCTAAACCCTAAAAATCCCCTTCTCGTCATCAAGCACAAAAAAGCCCGCGACATCTACAAAGAACGCAAAATCCGCCTCGACCCTAAGTGCGTAGAACTGCTCGATGAGTACATGGCGCAGTATCACCCACGCGATACGATCATCAACTGCACGGCGCGTAATCTGGAATACATCCTGGAGGACGTTGGCAAGGGCGCGGACATTGAGGCGAAAATCTCCTTTGAGATGCTGCGCTGGACGTGCGCGGTGCGCGATTATATGGCGGGCATGGAGCCTGATCTTATCCGTGAAAAGTTAGGACTCAGCCCGATTAGCTGGCATGAGACGTTCGCTAAGACGAAGAAGCTAGCGGAGTTGTGGGTAAGCGAGACAGAGTGACATACTCCCCACACGTAAACGTGGGGGCTGCTACCGTCAAACAGGGCTGCACCTCTTTTGAGGGAGGCGTCTGATGACCCCTCAAGTAGTATACGCTGATGCCCCAGCGTGCAAGCTTGTTTCTCTCCTGGGTGTGTTGAACGTTTTA
>CALMZT010000723.1 GCA_937870805.1 uncultured Chloroflexota bacterium | reverse complement strand
CATTTTGCAGATTCGGTTGATGAGACCCGCCTCTCCTGGAAGTGGGTCTTGTTGCTGATTGCGATCACCTGCATTTTGCCATTCTTCGTCTATCCGGTCTTCGTCATGAAGGCTCTTTGCTTCGGGCTTTTTGCATGCGGCTTCAATCTGCTGCTCGGTCGCGTCGGGCTTTTGTCATTCGGTCATGCAGCCTTCTTCGGATGGGCGGCCTATGTCACCGGAGCCTTGTTGAAGAATACCAGCGTCACGACCGAGATTGCGCTTCTGGCGGGTGCCGCCTCGGCTTCGGTTCTGGGTCTGGTATTCGGACTGATCGCGATCCGGCGCCGCGGCATCTATCTCGCGATGATTACTTTGGCGCTCTCGCAGGTCGTTTATTTCTACGCGCTCAAGGTCAAGTGGACCGGCGGAGACGACGGTTTGCCGGAGATTCCGCGAGGCTGGCTGTTCGGGTTCATCCCGCTGGATGACACGAGAGTGCTGTACGTCGTCGTTGCGGCGATCTTCTGGCTCGGCTTCCTAATTTATTACAGGACCATCCAATCGCCCTTCGGTCAGGTTCTGAAGATGATCCGGGATAACGAGCCGCGCTCGATTTCTCTCGGATACGACGTCAATCGCTACAAGCTGCTGGCATTCGTGATTTCCGCCGGTCTTTCGGGGCTCGCGGGTGCGACCAAGGTGCTGGTGTTCCAGCTCGCGTCGCTGACCGACCTCTACTGGACCATGTCGGGTGAGGTGGTGCTGATGGCCCTCGTTGGCGGTCTTGGAACCATTCTCGGCCCGGTATTCGGCGCCATGACCGTGATCGCGATCCTGTTCTGGCTGTTTACCTATAGCGATCCGGCGCACAAGGTCGGCGCGCAGGTGCTGTTCAACGGCTATCACAGCGTCGGCATTATTCCGGTGGATGTGACGGACATGAACGTCGATTATTATATCGGCGGCGTGCTGAAGTGGATGTGCGGCGGACCGGGCGGCGTTTTTATGTATGTGCGCCCTGATCTGCTGAAAACGCTTGAGCCGAAAATTACGGGCTGGTTCGCGCATCAACAGCCGTTTGCCTTCGACATCGACAACTTTGAACTGCGAGAAGATGCTTATCGGCTTGCCAACGGCACGCCGGGCATTGCGTCGCTGTACGCCATTCAGCCGGGTATCGACGTGATTACACAGGTCGGCGTAGACAATATTCGTGCCAAGTCGATACGGCAAACGTCGCTGATTGTCGAACTCGCGGACAAAGCGGGCTATGAGATCAATACGCCGCGCGATGTGGATGTGCGCGCCGGGACGATCACGGTGCGCCCCGATCATGCGTATGAAGTCTCACGCGAACTGCTGGCACGCAACATCGTGATCGATTATCGGCAGAACGCGGGGATTCGTATCGCGCCACACTTCTACAACAGCGACGAGGAAATCCACCTGACGATGAACACGATTGCCGAAATTCTGGCAGATGGCAGCTGGCAGAAGCATAGGAAACGCGAATTTGTGACGTAAAGTAACCTCAATTCGGGATAAGGATTTTGAGTTGATGATTTACAGGAAGGGCGAACACGTAGGTTCTCAAGCATCAAGATAAGCCTTAACGCTTCGGTTGCTCTCGCCAGAGGTTCAAAACCTCTGGCTAAGGGTGGTTTGGAAACCCTTAAAAGGGTTGTTCTCGCGCCGCATGTGGGTTCACCAACCTCTTGAGAGGTTTGCAGATTCTGTCTAGCGGCGGGTTTTGAACCCGCTGCGGGAAGCCTTAAGCGTTATCTTGATGCCTGAGAACACACAGGTTCGCCCCTACAATGACGTTTCTGACCTTCCTTGACCCCATTCGCGATTTTGATGCAATCGCCCTGCCCCCTTATCCCTTTTCATACAATCGCCCTAGCTTTACATACGGAATTCGCCCCTACGCGGATGACCGTATTTAATAGTAGAACCGCATCTACTGGATGCTTTATCCTCGTAGCTGCTTCTGTGCGCTGCGTATAATCATCTCCAGGCTCGTTTGTTCCAGTCTTGTGCGCTCCTCTTCGTCATCAATATACTGCGCTAATTCATGAATCGTCAGCGCCACAAGAATGTCACGGGTAAGCGGACGAGGTGGAACAGGGACAATATCGCCTTTAGGTCCAACACCAAGTACACCTTCAATAAGCCAATGCAGTATACCGACCTCCGCAAAACCTGCGAAGCGTGACTCAGGCTTGTAATCGACTCTCAGGGTCGCTGTTTGGGCGCTTGCGTTAATGGTTGCCACCGTCACTCTTATATACCCTGTGAGTGAGGGCAAGTTTGCGCTGCCTTTAACATAAAACACATCCCCTTGAACAAGAGACTTCTGCCCATTCAAACCTTCATAGATCACCGATTGCCCAGATTCTTCACTGTGGACAAGGATACAATCCTGTCCAATGCCGCCATCCCATTCACGGACAGCGCGATATTCAAACACGAAGCGTCCGACACGCGCGGCAATCGCGCCGATCAAACGCGGCTTACTTAAGGGGACAAGCTGTACCTCAGCGCCACTCGTATGATTATCCCAGTCCCACACTCTTCCCTCATTCAGCCAACCAAGCAAACTCATATTGACGGCATTGAGAATGGGTCCAACACTGCCAAACTGCGCGTGACCAGCGGATAATACGTTACCGGCAGACATGATGTCATACACATCACAATAGGCACCGGGACGCCCATCGTTCGCTGGATCACAGCTCACATCACTCGTGTCAACTGAGTGATCCAGCCCAAAACTATGTCCCATTTCATGAGCAATCAGGGTCTGCGAGTGATTTTGACTACAAATGACGACACGATAATCGCGCTCTTCATCGTTCAGTTTCCAGCGTCTTCCACTTGTCCCCGTCAAATCAAAGTTAAGATCTGTCACCATGAGAATGCCGTTGAATTGGCGAAAATCGACGCCTTGATTGGTCGCAAAGAATTCGGCTGCTATACGGACAGCGTCAAGTCTATCGCCACTGCCAACCAGATTCCTGAGCGCCGCCTGCGTCTGTGGAAGGGTTTTCCAATCATAGACCACTGAACCAGTTAAGTTAATCGTGCCGTGCGAAACATTAGACCAATAGTTGTGCAGGCTTGAGGTACGATCATTGGTGAACAGATCGACAAAGTGTTGACGAGGTTTCCGCACCAGGGGTTGTGCCCCTCTTGTAGACTTAAATTGGCATAGTAGAATTGCCCATTTTTGGTTGCCTTGAATAGTCATTTTGACCTATCCTTTAACACAGTAAAATGACGATTATACATGGTTATCATTGAGATGGCTGTTCTGAAGTTGATACCCGTATAGGACTTGCGCAGTTGAACCCCAATTTGTGTCTGAACAAGGGGTTTATGCCGTTTAATGATTAAAGACGGAGTATGCGGTTTGCGCCGCCTCTGGCTAAAGCCGAGAGGCTGAGCTGAAAAGGCGGTAAGCGCACTAAAGGCGCTGGAAAGTCTGGTACAAGCTATACTCCATGCTTTCTAGTTAAAGAGCATAAACCCCTTGTTCGTGAACCCAACTGCGTAACTTCTAACCCGTATTTAAGTCCTTTGACTCGTGCCCGTTTTCCATCCTATACTTTAGCTTATGAACACGAAACTTTATACCTCCTTCTCTATCATGCGAATGTCGCACTGCCCACCCCTCATGGACAGACGAATGCGGCACGCCTAGCGCTTCCTGTATGACAATTGACACGTCTGTCCCATCGGGCAGGCGTTTTTATTTTGGCAATTAGCTGATAGCATTTAGCAATTCGCCAAAATACAATTCACGTCCTGTTTTCAATCACACTTTATCCAGGTATTTCAAGCTCATAGCGAACCGCTCATAGCCAATCGCTCTAAGGAAAAACACATGACTGACACACCCAAGTACATCCACGTCTCCGTCGCGTGGCCCTACGCCAACGGAGATTTGCACGTCGGGCATCTGGCGGGCGCGTACCTGCCTGCCGACATCTTCGCCCGCTACCATCGACTGAAGGGCGACAACGTACTGATGGTCTCCGGCTCCGATAGTCACGGCACGCCGATTTCGGTAGAAGCCGATAAGCGCGGCATCCCTGCGCGTCAGGTCTTTGAACATTATCACGAGCGCTTTTTGCTGACGCAGCAAAAGCTCGGCATCAGCTACGACCTGTTCACGCACACCGACACCGAGAACCATCACCGCATTGCGCGCGACTTCTTCACGCGCCTGCTTAATCGCGGCGCGCTGTACAAGGAGACGCAGGAATTGATGTACAGCGAACTGGAGCGGCGCTTCCTCCCAGATCGCTATGTCGAGGGGACGTGTTACATCTGCGGCTATGACAAGGCGCGCGGCGACCAGTGCGACAACTGCGGCAATTTGCTGGAAGCGACGAAGCTGATTAATCCACGCAGCCGCAGCAACGAACACGACAAGCTGGTGATTCGCACGTCGGAGCATTATTTCCTCGATCTCGGCAAGTTCACCGACGAACTGCTGGCATACGTCGAGAGTAAAAAGGACATCTGGCGCGCCAACGTCACGTCATTTACGCGCAACTTCATCGAAGATGGGCTGCGCGGGCGTCCGATCACGCGCAACATCGACTGGGGCATTAACGTGCCGCTGCCGGGCTGGGACGACAAAAAGCTGTACGTGTGGTTTGAAGCCGTGATGGGCTATTTCACCGCCAGCGTCGAGTGGGCGCACAACATCGGCAAACCTGACGAGTGGAAAAAGTGGTGGTACAACCCTGAGGCGCGGATTTACAACTTCCTCGGCAAGGATAACATCCCGTTCCACACGATCATCT
>CALMZT010000722.1 GCA_937870805.1 uncultured Chloroflexota bacterium | reverse complement strand
GGGCAACCCGCTCGATGGAAAAGGAGCGATTGCCTCCAGCGAACGTTACTACATCGAACGTATCGCGCCGGGCGTGATGGCGCGTAAGAACGTCAACCGCCCTGTGCAAACGGGCATCATCGCTATCGACTCGATGATCCCGATTGGTCGTGGACAGCGCGAACTCATCATCGGTGATCGTCAGACAGGCAAGACCGCTATCGCCATTGATGCGATCATCAACCAGAAGGGCAAAGACCTGTTCTGCATCTACGTCGCCATCGGCAAGCGCAAGGGCGAAGTGGCGCGTCTGGTCTCTCTTCTGGAAGAGAAGGGCGCCATGGAATACACCACCGTCGTCGTCGCAGCGGCGTCTGACCCCGGCGCGATGAACTATATCGCTCCCTACGCAGGCTGTGCGATTGGCGAGTGGTTCATGGAGAACGGCAAAGACGCGCTGATTATTTACGACGATCTGTCGAAGCACGCCTGGGCGTATCGTCAGGTGTCGCTGTTGATGCGCCGTCCTCCGGGACGTGAGGCGTACCCCGGCGACGTGTTCTATCTGCACAGCCGCTTGTTGGAACGCGCGGCGCAGTTGAGCGATGAGCGCGGCGGTGGCAGCCTTACAGCGCTGCCGATCATTGAAACGCTGTTGGGCGATGTGTCGGCGTATGTGCCGACGAACGTGATTTCGATTACCGATGGACAAATCTTCCTTGAAGCTGACTTGTTCTATGCGGGTCAGCGTCCCGCCATCAACGCAGGTATCAGCGTGAGCCGCGTCGGTGGTGATGCGCAGACGAAAGCGATGAAGAAGGTCGCGGGCGGTTTGCGTCTTGACCTCGCGCAGTTCCGTTCACTGGCAGCATTCGCGCAGTTCGGCTCGAACCTCGACAAAACGACACAAGCACAGTTGGATCGTGGTATGCGCCTGACAGAACTGCTCAAGCAGGGACAGTATCAACCGCTTTCGCTGGCGGATCAGGTGGCGATTTTGTATGCAGGTACGGGTGGTTATCTGGACAAGATTCCGGTGAGCCGTGTCAAGGACTGGCAAGAAGCGTTCCTGCGCGCCTTTAACACTCAATATTCTGAGGTCGCCAACGCGATTGCTGAATCGAAAGCGATGGCACCGGAAGTCGAGACCAAGCTGAAGAACGCGCTCACAGAATTTAATTCGACGTGGAGTTAAGTCACTTTGTAGGGGTGCAATTACTGTACCCCTACGGCATAACTATAAGGACAAATCATGCCATCTGCACGCGAAATTAGAAAACGTATCCGAAGTGTCAAGAATATCGCGCAGATCACCCGCGCGCTGGAAGCGGTGTCGGCGTCTCGCGTGCGTGTCGCACAATCACGCGCACTGTCCAGCCGTCACTATGCCGAGAAGGCATGGGAGATTTTGCTGAACGTTCAGAAGTCGTCGAAAAGCGGCGCGGTGCTGCATCCACTCCTGCAACGGCGCGCTGAGATCAAAAACGTGATGATTATTGTCATCACTTCAGATCGCGGTCTTGCTGGCTCATTCAACAGCAATATCATCCGTGTGAGCGAACGGTTCGGGCAGCGCTTGGGTAAGCCAGTCCGCTATGTGGCGTTGGGGCGTAAAGGGCGTGACTCACTGGTACGCGCTAAGGCGAACCTGATTGCCGAGTTTAGCAATAGCGCGAATCCCAGCGCAGCAGATGTACACCCTATCGCTCAAATTGCTATTGACGAATATTTGAACGGTACGGTGGATGAGGTGTTTATTGCCTACACCGACTTCATTAACATGCTGTCGCAGCGTCCTGTCGTGTTATCGCTGCTGCCGCTGTCGCCGTTTGAAACTCATGACGAGATGGTCGTAGAGTACGTCAAGGAAACGCCAGAAGTCAGCGAAGGAAACCTGATTTACGAGTATGAACCGGGCGCAGCGGCAATCCTCAACGAGATCGTACCACGCTTCACCGAACTGCAAATCTATCAGGCAGTGTTGGAAAGCCAGGCAAGCGAACATGCCGCGCGCATGGTGGCGATGCGCAATGCTTCCGACAATGCTAAAGGTCTGACCGATGACCTGACGCTGGTTTATAACAAGGCGCGCCAAACAGCCATCACCAGCGAAATTCTGGACATCGTAGGCGGCGCAAACGCGCTGCAACAGACGCTTGATAACCTGGCGAAGGCGATTTCGGATGATGAAGTCCCGGCGGAACCCATTTTCGCAATGCCTACAGCCCTTGCCACGCCAGCACCCACTGCCATTACAACGCTAGATGATGTGACACCGACTGTCGCTGTTCAACAGAATGGCAAAACAGAGGATGACCTAACCGTGATCGAAGGGATTGGTCGGAAGATGGCGGCTGCGTTAAGGGCGGCTGGTATCACGACATTCGCCAAACTGGCACAATCCAGCTTAGAGGAAATTGAAGCCGCCATTAGAGCGGCGGGTATGCGCTTTGCGCCGACTGCCTCCACATGGGCACAGCAGGCAGCGTTTGCAGCGGCAGGTAATTGGGACGGTCTTAAAGAATTCCAGAAGACACTAGTGGGTGGGCGTAAAGCCTAACCCCATCACGAGGAGACAATAAACGTATGGCTGAAGTTCAAGGCACAATTACCCAGGTATTGGGCGCGGTAGTCGATGTGCAGTTTCCAGAAGGGCAGTTGCCCGATATTTTCGACGCGATTCGCGTTCCACGTACCAATGAAAAAAGCGAAGCGCTTGAAGATCTGATTCTTGAAGTGCAGCTCCATCTCGGCGGCGACGCGGTGCGTACTGTCGCCATGGATACCACAGATGGTTTGGCGCGCGGTGTTCCAGCGTTCTCCACCGGAAGTCCGATTACGGTTCCGGTAGGCACTGCTTCACTAGGACGTATCTTCAACGTGCTGGGTCGCCCTGTCGATTCGGGCGCGGCGGTGTCTGCGGATACACCACGCCGTCCCATCCATGCCAAAGCCCCTAGCTTTGAAGAACAATCGACCAAGATCGAAGTCTTTGAAACAGGCATGAAGGTTATTGACCTTGTTGCGCCGATGACCAAAGGCGGCAAGACGGGCATCTTCGGCGGCGCGGGCGTCGGCAAGACCGTGACCATCATGGAACTGATTAACTCCATTGCCACGCAGCACGCCGGGTTGTCAGTATTCGCGGGTGTGGGCGAACGTACCCGTGAAGGAACAGCGCTCTATGGCGAAATGGAAGAGGGCGGTGTGCTCGATAAACTGGCGATGGTGTTCGGACAGATGAACGAACCGCCGGGCGTGCGTCTGCGCGTGGCGCTGTCAGGCTTGACGATGGCGGAATACTTCCGAGATGAAGGGCGCGATGTGCTACTGTTCATCGACAACATTTTCCGCTATTCGCTGGCAGGCTCAGAAGTATCGGCGTTGTTGGGACGTATGCCTTCGGCAGTCGGTTATCAGCCGACGCTGGCAGACGAAATGGGTCAGCTTCAGGAACGCATTACTTCGACACGTACAGGTTCAATTACGTCGATGCAAGCGGTGTTTGTGCCTGCGGACGACTACTCTGACCCTGCGCCTGTGGCAGTGTTCACGCACCTTGACGGGACCATCGCGCTGGAGCGTTCGATTGCGGCGAAAGCCATCTTCCCGGCAGTAGACCCACTGGCAAGCACGAGCAAAATCCTTGACCCGCTGATTATCGGCGAGGAACACTATCGCACAGCCCGCGAAGTGCAAAAGGTATTGCAACGGTATAAGGATTTGCAGGACATCATTGCCATCCTGGGCGTCGAAGACCTGTCGGACGAGGATAAATTAATCGTGGCGCGGGCGCGCAAAATCGAGAAGTTCCTCAGCCAGCCGATGTTTGTCGCCCGCCAATTCACCGGGCGCGAAGGCCGCTACGTCCGTTTACGTGACACGGTGCGCGGCTTCCGTATGATCCTGGATGGCGAACTCGATCATGTGCCAGAGCCGCTATTCTATATGGCCGGGCCGATTGAAGATGTACTGGAACGGTATGAGGAAATGTTGCAGACGGCGTAAGAAATTCGAGCAATAAACGGAAGACAAAATAAGTAGGGGAGGGTTTGAAACCCTCCCCTACGCTAAATATTTGCCTAAAACCTATCGCTCTAACTGCTGCTGCGGGGATTTACGACAGTATCATAGCCGTCATATACCGGGCAGCTTGTCTGGATGACCAATGTCAGACCGGGATAAATCAGGCTGGGCGCGGTCAGGCCGTTGCCCTGAGCGATACAGGCCACCTGGGTATCATAAATCGCGCCGATTTTGTCGAGCGTATCCAGCGGCTGCACCACATACAAT
>CALMZT010000721.1 GCA_937870805.1 uncultured Chloroflexota bacterium | reverse complement strand
TGGTGGATGGCCTGGTTGAACAGCCGGGTGCCCTTGGTCGCGATGCGGGCGCCGCTCGGGTGCGGGTTGCACACCAGGGCGTTGCCGGACGCCAGCATGTTGATGGCGTTGCAGGCCAGCGTCGGCAGGGAGTGCGTGACGGGCGTGATGACGCCGATGACGCCGAACGGGGCGAACTCCTGCAGCGTGACCCCGTTCTCGCCGGAGAAGGCTTCCGTCTTCAGGAACTCGACGCCGGGGATGCGGTCGGCGACGACCTTGAGCTTCTCGATCTTGTGCGGCAGCCGGCCGATCTTGGTCTCTTCCATCTCCATCGTGCCGAGCTCGACGCATTGCCCGCGCCCTCGCCGGCCGTCCCGGCGTGGACCGCCGAGGCGAGCACCTCACCGGCCACCTGCTCGCCCTGCTCGGTGAGCGCCTGGCCGATGGCGCCGTCCGCGGTCCACCACAGCTCGATCCGGTCGCTGACCTCCAGGCCGCTGTTCTTGCGGGCCTCCTGGATCAGCCGGACCACCTCGCGGACCAGCCCGGCCCGTTCGAGCTCGGGGGTCAGCGTCAGGTCCAGCGCGACGGTCAGGCCGCCGCCGCTGGCGACCGTCCAGCCCTCCCGGGGGGTCTCGGTGACGACCAGGTCGCCCTCCTCCAGCGTCACCGGGGAGCCGTCGACCTCCACGGTCGCGGTGCCCGCCCGGTAGGCGGCGGTCAGGGCTGCCGGGTCGGCGGCGGCGACGGCCGTCGCCACGGCCTGCACCTGCTTGCCCAGCCGGCGGCCCACGGCGCGGAAGTCGATCTTGACGCTCACGTCGACGAGCTCGCCGCCGACCGCGCCCGCGAGCTCGACCATCTCCACCACGTTGAGCTCGTCGGCGACCTCGGCGACCAGGTCGCGGGGCAGGGTCGACCAGCCGGGCGCGGCGACGACATCCTTGCCTTTGATTTGTTCCCGATTGATCTCCGGCAATCCATAAGGTGCTGTCAACAGTTCGGGGTGAGGATGGGTGTGCCCGTACCACTGCTCGTAGGCTTCAGGGGTATCCAAGCGTAAATCTGCTGAGAGGTCAATCACTTTAACACCTGCCGCATGCGCCTCCGCCGCTTTTTGCCCAGAAACCCCGTGCGGCAGCGCCAAAAACACCGCGTCAATACCATCCCATTTCGCTTCGTCGTGTGGAATATACGAGAGCGTTGTTCCCGGAACAGGCTGCTTAGCAAACGTACTCGACGTAGCGAAAATGATTTCGACATTAGGATGCCGTACCAGAATGTCAATCAAATCCATTCCGGCGTATCCCGACGCCCCATAGACTCCAACATGCACTTTGTTCATGTCCATCCCCTCTCAATAAAAAACCCCCTATCTCAACAGTGAGATCAGGGGGTTAGTGATTGGCTGCTTAGTGTCGGTTCATCGCCAGCGCAAAACACCCACCATGACCTCACGGGTCAGCGGGCGACGGCTACGACGGCGGATATCCATACCGAAATGAACTAACATGATATTCCCTTATTCAATATGGCGCAAAGTGTATGCGATACTGGGCAGTTCGTCAATAATGTTTTGCAACAATTTCTTGGCAATTTCGTTCATGCAATTTGTATAAGTGAAAAGCAATGAGTAACGAGCAATGAGTCAATACAAGATTAATCGGCAAGTCGTTAAGAGAAAATTGAAGCACCGAGACGCCGAGAACACTGAGAAAATGCGGGAGAAGTGAAGTATATGTTGTAAAGTAAGGTATTGTGTAAACGTCAGGTTTGTTTGGGAACATTTACGTCTGCTTGACGCGATAAAATAACAGGCGTAGTATGTCCTTTGCGTTATGCGCTTTCGCCGAAAGTTAAACACTTCTTATGATTGAAGTTCGCAACTTCACCAAACGCTATGGTGTACATCTCGCCGTTGATAACATTTCGTTCGACGCGCAGCCGGGTGAAATCGTCGGCTTATTGGGACCCAACGGCGCAGGCAAGACCACGACAATGCGCGTTCTGACGGGCTATATGCCGCCAACAAGTGGCAGTGTGCGCGTTGCCGGACATGATGTGATGACCGAATCGCTCGAAGTGCGCAAGCGCGTTGGCTACTTACCGGAGCGTGTGCCTGTCTATCCAGATATGACCGTGCGCGAATTTGTCCAGTTCTGGGCAAAGCTGCGCGGCGTCAAAAAGCCTAATACACAGACAGATGCCGTGCTGGCGCGCTTTAATTTAACAGATCGTAAAAACATGCTCGTGCGCAGCCTGTCCAAAGGTTTACGCCAGCGGTTAGGATTGGCACAGGCGTTGGTTCACAATCCCGAAGTCGTGATTCTTGACGAGCCGACCATTGGCATTGACCCGCAGCAGGTCATCGAAGTACGCGAGAACGTGCGTCAACTCGCTAAAGAGCATACAGTATTGTTCAGTACGCACATTCTTTCTGAAGCCGAACAGGTTTGTGACCGCGTGCTGATTATTCGCAAAGGTCAGATTGTTGCTGCTGGCAGACCTGATGAACTCCGGCAGCAGTTGCAGCCTGGCGAAAATCTATACATTGCGGCGGATGGTGGAAGCAAAGCAGCACTGCAACAAATGTTGATGACTGTTCCCGGTGTATCTGCTGTAGAGGCACAAGGAGATGGTTTTATCGTGCGGGGCGATTTGGGCGCGAACATTCGCGGCGCGATCAGCGGACAAGTGACTCAAGCGGGCTACACGCTGTTGGAACTGCGCCCGGTAGCAATGACGCTGGAAGACATCTTCCTCGATATTGTGGGGAGAGCCTAACATGCGCGGTACATGGATTATCTTCCAACGCGAAATCGGGCAGTATTTTGTCTCGCCCATTGCCTATTTGATCGCTTTCGCCTTTCTGGTCACGACGGCTGTGCTGTTCAACAGTGATTTGGCGTACAGCGTTTCTATCAAGCCTGCTGACCCAGCCGTCATTCCTAACTTCCTGGCGTTCATGATGGTGTTCGTCGCGCCATTACTCACGATGCGAATGCTGGCAGAGGAAAGCCGCGAAGGGACGCTGGAACTGCTGCTGACTGCCCCTGTGAAAGACAGTGATGTTGTTTTTGGCAAGTTCCTCAGTGCATGGACTTACTATACGGTTCTGCTGGCGCTGACGTTTGTTTACCAAATTCTGCTTGTGGTCATTACGCCTGAAAATGTCGTCGACTTCGGGTTAGCGACCAGCGCTTATGCTGGCATCTGGCTGTACGGCGGCGCAGCATTATCGGTGGGGCTGTTGTTCTCGGCGGTGAGTGAAAATCAGATTGTCGCCGCATTTCTGAGCACGGCAGCGCTGCTGCTGTTGTGGCTCGGTGATCTGGCGGGGGATATTGTGGCGAACATCGATCTGGCACGTGTCATCCGTGTGCTGACGCTGCCGGGGCATTTCACCTCGTCATTTGCGCTAGGCATTGTGCGCGCGGAAGACATCGCCTACTACGCAGGAATCATCGTCATTATGCTGTTTATCACGATCCGAATTGTTGAATCACACAGGTGGCGCTGATGAAAGATAACTCAGTCATTATCACTCGCCAGCAGCTTGGGCAGTGGGGCAGCATTATCGGCTCTGCGGCATTATTGCTTGGCGGTATTGGCTTGATTTGGCAAGCAGGTATCACGATTTACATCGCCATTCTGTTAGCCATCGGCATCGCGGGTATCGCGCTGTGGGTCGTGATGACACCCGATGACTTCAAAGCCTTCATCAGTGGGCGACAGGCGCGCTACAGCACAAACGCCTTTTTCTCGACGCTGCTGCTGATTGGCATTGTGGCGCTGACGTACATCATCCTGCAACGCACGGTGCTCACGCTCGATATGACACTGGATACGCGCTTTAGCTTAAGTCCAGAATCGAAAGCTGTTTTACAGCGCGTGACGCAGCCGATGCAGATTACAGGCTTCTATTCACCAGCGAACTTGCAAATACGTGATTTAGATGACACTTTCTTCCGACTGTACGAAGTCGAGACCAACGGCTTGATTCGCCGCCAGTATGTTAATCCTGACGAAGAACCATTACTCGCTGCGCAGTTTGGCGTGCAAGCCGATGGTGATGTATTTCTGTCGTACCTAAATCCTGATGGCACAGTGAATGTCAACAGCATTCGCCGCGTGCCGCGTGGTGCGCGACGAAAGGTACGGGTACGGTTGACCAGAGGCCCCCGGGCGACGGAGCTCCGTCGCCCGGGGGCCTCGCGCGTCACGCACCGCGCTCCTCATGCGCACCACGCGGCGCGCACCGCAGCGCGCTACACGGTATGCGCCGTGTCG
>CALMZT010000720.1 GCA_937870805.1 uncultured Chloroflexota bacterium | reverse complement strand
ATACCGAACCCAATGCACCTCGACTTCCGACCACCAGGGCGGACATCCGGGGAACCATCACGAACATCCAGACAGTCTCCCACCAAACCAACGGACGAGACGCGGACGAGCAAAACCCTGAAGCTCCCGTATCTAATGATCTCACCTTACGCAGGGACTTGCCCCTCAACAGCGGATAGCCGTATTCGCTGTAGCTCCCGGTAAGCTGCCTGAATCGCTTTGAGGTAGATCCGGGACCTGAGAGCGAAGTGGTTCATCTTCGTGGAGATCTTCATCCGCTCCAGCTTGAAGAACGCATAGATCGAGGCGAAGAAGTGATTGCTCTGGGTCCTTGTCGTCTTGGTTGGCGAGTTGGCAAACGCGGCGTTTACCTTCAACGACTTGTGGTACTCCTCCACTTTCCACCGTCTTTGGTAGATCGTTCTCATGCGCTCATAGTCGAGGGTCAGGTCGCTACTAACCAGATACAGAACACCCTCGCTGCCATCCTCGTTTTTGAAGAGTTGCTTGGCCAAAAGCACGGGGAACTCAAGCTGCTCCAGGTAGACTTTGAGTGTGGGGTCCTCTTCCAGTTCGAGAGACGAAACTCGCTCGTAGGTCCCTCGCCTTTTGTCTTCGAGCGAGAGCACTACCTTGCGGTTACTCTTTAGGGGCATGATGAACTCCTTGTCTAGCTCCTCCTTCACAAAGCTCATGTTCTCCGATGAGGCGTACCACACGTCGTTTAGCACGTAGCCAAACGAGATATGGTTCTTTGCGCACGCACCGAGCATCTTGCGGTAGTGCTCGTTTTTGGTCTGGGGACTCTTCCTTTGGAACTTCTCCTTCTTCTCGTCGAAGACCCACTCGCTCTTCTTGACGAGCTCGAAGGCAACCGGGATGGAGGCTTCGCCCACCTGGTAGAGCGCGCTGATGAGGTTTATTCCCTTGACGTTGCGTCCCTGGCTGTGATCGTAGTGCCAGCAGACGAGTTCGCTCTCGTCGGTGTAGGGCTTCTCCTCGATGGTGTCGTCGATGATCAGCGCGCCAATCATTTCGTCCTTGTCGGCTTCCTTCTCAAGCTGGCGCACCACGGGCTTCACCAGGCGCCACAGCGTCCGGGAGTCGACATCCTGCTCCGAGAGAAAGCGGCTCACTTTGTCGTGAGAGACCTCCCCGCCGGTCATGGCCGAGAGGCCGGTGGCGGTAGTGTGGGAGAAGGCGCTCAAGAGGTAATCGCTATAGAGTTCGAGGAGATCCTTATTCATAGTGTTCTAACTCTACACCCTGGCTCCTGCGTAAGGTGAGTAAATAAAAACCTTTTGCCTGAGTTCGCTACATTCGCTACACTCCCCTCAAAAAAGGACAGTCATCATGAGTCGCAAACTACGTTGGGGTGTTATCAGTACCGCACGCATCGGCGCATCAGCCGTTATCCCTGCCATCCATGAGTCCAATAACGGTGAGGTGGCTGCTGTTGCCAGCCGTGATTTGGAAAAAGGCAAGCAGTTTGCTGCCGAGAATGGGATTCCGCAAACATTTGGCAGCTACGATGAGATGCTTGCCGACCCAAACATTGACGCCATTTACAATCCGCTCCCCAATTCGATGCACGGCGAATGGAGTATGCGCGCGGCGGAAGCGGGCAAACATGTCCTGTGCGAAAAGCCGTTAGCGAACAATGCTGATGAAGCCCAGCAAATGGCTGATCTGTTCGCAGCGAAAGATTTGCTGCTGGCGGAAGCCTTCATGTACCGTTTCCATCCACAAACAGAAAAGGTGAAAGAGATGGTGGATGCGGGCGCGGTAGGCAAAGTCCACGCCATGCAATCGACGTTCAACTTTTCGATTGGCAGTGAAGATGATGTTCGCCTGAGCAAAGAGCTAGAAGGCGGCGCATTGATGGATGTCGGCTGTTACTGCCTGAATATCATCCGTTATCTCATTGGCGAAGAACCGAGCGAAGTGCGCGCTTTTGCTGATTTTGGCGAGCGTTCCGGCGTCGATGAGCGTCTCACAGGAATCCTAAGTTTCCCATCGGGCGCGTTTGCACATTTTGATTGCAGCATCCGCACACATTTCACGCAGACCTATGATATTCGTGGGACAAGCGGACGTATCCACGTCGAACGAGCTTTTGTCCCTTTCCGCCCTGATCCTGATGCCCCCATCATTATTCGCTACTGGAGCAGCGTACCGGGAATCGAAAAACATCAGTACGAAGAAATCGAAATTCCGCGCGTCAACCAATATACGCTGATGGTCGAAGATTTTGCGGATGCCGTCCTGAATAATCGCCCGCCCCGCTTTCCTATCGAAGACTCGATCAACAATATGCGCGCAATTGAGCGCCTTTTAGAAGCCGCCCGCCAATAAAAAACGCCCGACTATGATAGTCGGGCGCGTGGGGAGGGGAGGGAAGCTGTCTCCTTGAGGATTAAGCAGCCGGGGCGTCCGCAGGCAGCGGAGGCGTGACCGGCTGCTGTGTACCGGGGTCGCCGAAGAATTCGAAGGGGAGGGATTCGTTCATCTGCGGCTGTCCGAGTGTCACCTGAATTTGGAGGGTTTCGCCGTCACGCAGCACGTCAAGCGTGACCACATCACCCGGTTCATAAGCGAATAATCTATCGCGCAGCGTGTGCTCAAAGTCTACACTGTCACCATCGACGGCGGTTACAATATCGCCAGTTTGTAATCCAGCTTCAGCAGCAGGCGAACCTTCTTCCACCTGCGTAATCAGCGCACCATCGGTAACTGTCACGTTATTGGCGCTGGCAACCTGCTCATCAAGGGTCAGGAACATGACGCCCAAGCGCGCACCCCCTATGAAGGGCATTCCATCGCGCGGTGAATTTCCGGGGCGACCATCACTATCGCGTGGTCGTCCGCCTTGCATCGGCGATAATGCCATCCTTTGAAGTGTGGTCGCAGGAACATCAATGCTCAACGTTTCGTCGCCGCGCTGTACTGTGAGTGTCACCGCTGCATCCGGTGCCAGACCCATGATGAACTGCATTAAACCGGGCAAATCGTAAGTTTCGCCGTTAAAGGCGCTGATGACATCACCTTCACGCAAGCCTGCGGCATACAGTGGGCTGTTTTCTGAAATACGCCCAATCGTCCAGGTTTGATTTTGCACGTCATAGGAGAATTCGTTGAATCGATCCTCGCTGCGAACGTCAGCGATTGTGCCAACGGTCACGGTAATGCTTTGTTCCTGACCATCGCGGCTGATTTGCAGAACGACAGTCGCGCCCGGTTCCAGACCACGCACGGCGGTACGCGCTTCCTGTATGGTGCTGACCTCCGTGTCACCAATCGCCAGCAGAACATCACCACTTTGCAGTCCTGCTTCGGCGGCGGGTGTACCCTCGCTCACGTTAGAGATCACCAAACCATCAGCCGTTTCTTCCAAGCCAAAACCAAGAAACGGACGCTGTGGCGGTAACAGATTGTCAGGTGTTTGTGCTAACGTCACTGTGATTTCCAACGTCTCAGCACCGCGCATGACGGTGAGGGTTACGCTGTCACCTACTGTACGACTGCGGATAGTTTCGACGAAGGACGCGGCGTCTACCGCGCTGCCATCGACTTCCGTAATCACATCGTCAACCTGCAAGCCTGCGTCTTCAGCCGGGCTGCCGGAGCGAACTTCTGTGACGCGCACGCCTGCCTCATCGGGCACGAAACGAATGCCGACAAACGGTGTCGTCGTGGTCGCGGGCTGCTCCTGTGCTGAAGCTGTTAAGGCCGCGAGGGATAAAGCAGTACCTAAGACAATTGCCATCAATATCGGGATGGCGTTTCTAATTTTCATAGTGGCTTGCTCCTTCAGCAATAGCTCGTATTGATCTTCATGCTAGTGCGGAGCCGTAATCGAAGTATGTTCATGTTGTAAACGATGTGTAAATTGGCACTGTGAGACTGTAATCATGCCTTTGACATCAACCATGCGATAGAGTGGTGTTAGAAATCTTACGTACAGCGTTAAAACTTATAAAAGTTTACAAATTTTGACAACCTGCCGTTTATCAACTCTGTTATGATGACTTCGTATGTATCCTACATGTAACGAGGTCATCATGAAAAAGTGGATTTTCTCATCAGTCGTGGTCGCAGTTGTGGCAGTCTTTGCTGTCATTCTACTTCCCGCAAAACAAGTACAAGCAGCTTGCGGCACAGTGCTGACAGGCAGCTTTCCTAGCACCGCACCGAATCAAACCACAAGCACCTTTGCGGTGTTAGCAGGGGATGTTGTTACCGCGACAGCAACTGACAGCGCTGGCACGGCAACCGGGATCGGCGCAGACATCAACATCAATGGCACGTTCTATGGCGCAGGACAGACAAGCAACGTCAGTCGTACAACCGTCGCCACCGCCCCAGCGAACGGAACGGCTTATGTGTTCTTCTACAACAATTCAGGTACAGGCGGGACTCTCAACTGGACTGTGAGCATCAGCGGACCGAACTGTGGCGGTGGCTTCCCCACCTACGATGATCGTGTAAACCCGCAGGCATGGGCGACAGCCGTATTGTACTGCCGCGACGAAGCCATTCATGTGTATGACGTTGATACGGCAAGCGTCGGGCGGGTGTTGTTCGTGGTGACACCGGAAGAAATCGCTGAGTTGGGCGTGCCGAGCGTGAACACTGTGCTTGAACAAGGACTTGGCACACGCGGCGTCATCACACTCTATCGTCTGGCTTCAGGCGAATTCCAGGTCGTTGCACCGGATACGCAGCCGGGCAAGGACTATACTTTCACCTGGGCAGGCTGCTAACACGCCAGGTAAGGGATGCTGAACAAGGGGATTAATCCCCTTGTTTTTATTTACGCTGAAAATAGTCCCGTATCGTTGCGGGGGCGAAAATTCCTCTATCGGTGCAAATCGCACTCACGAGATGCGGCGGCGTTACGTCGAAGGCGGGATAGTAGCCGTCAATACCGTGTACTGCCGTGCGTACCGTGCCTTCTTCACCTTTCGCGTAAAATACTTCGTCGGGTTTGCGTTCCTCAATGGGGATGTCCGCGCCCGTTGCCGTGTTCGCGTCGGGACCGTCGTAACCCAGCACATAAAACGGCTTGCCAAAATGATGCGCGGCGATGGCGTGCGTCAGCGTACCGACTTTGTTAGTGATGTGCCCGTCGAGCGTGATGCGATCAGCGGCGCAGATAAACTTGTCGATGCGTCCGGTTGCCATTAAATGCGCCGACATGCCATCAGTGATGAGCTTGAACGGAATGCCTAACTCGACAGCCGACGCTGCCGTTAAGCGCGCGCCTTGCAGATAGGGGCGCGTCTCGCAGCCGACGAGGGTGATATTTTTCCCCTGATTTTTCGCTGTCCACAACATCCAGCACAACGCCGCGCCTGCGAAACAGTGTGTCAAAATCTGGTCGCCATCGTTGACCAGCCGCGCCGCATGTTGACCACATAAGCGCGCGACTTCGTTGCCGCGTTGAATTTCGCCGTTCACGTACTCCAGCGCCGCCCTATGGGGGTCTTGTCCTTCGCGCAGGGCGGTTTGGGCAGCTTTCAATGCGGCAGGGATAATGTGGTTGAGATCGTCGGCTGTTGGGCGCGTGGCAAGCAAGCGTTTGGCAACTTGTTCCAAGTAGACGGATTGGCGCGCGGCGGAGGCATTGAGGTTGCGCGCAGCCATCGCCAAGCCAAGTCCAGCGACATATGCCAGTGGGGGACCGCCTTGCACGGTCATGTCTTCAATGGCGCGGGCGACTTCTTCATAGGTGCGCAGGGTGACGAATTCGGTGGTGAAGGGATATTTACGACGATCAAGCACAATGACGGCTTGTTGTTCGGCATCGTAGCGCAGCGTTTTAAAACGGTCTGCGAGAAGCGCGGGAATATCGGAAATCAGGGCGTTTTCCATGTAAATCACTTATTCAAAACTACGGCAACAAGTTTGCAGCAATTTATTGTACCCTCTGCGACAAGCGTGGCTGTTGCAGCACAAGTCTGATTAGAAATGGCAATTGATGAACGTGTTGCTGCAAAAGTGGTGGGTGTCGCTGTTGACGTGCGTGTTGTTGCAATTTGAACTTAAATTTTGTTGCAATGTGCGATAGGTATGATTAATTGTTCAAATGGTAGCACAAACGGGCATGAATTTGAGTTCCTTTTGACACTTTAATGCAATCTTTAATGTATCTATTAGAAATCGGCGAAACATTTGCCTTTGAGATAATCGGGAAAGGTATAAATGCCTGTGACTTGCAGCCAGCACCAACCCTCATAAGGACGGGTGACGCCGATACGAAGTAACACATCAGCGTTTTTAAAAATGCCATTTAGTTTCGCATTGATTTGCTTCACAGACTTTTCTTTGCTGAGGTAGAACGTATAACACTGCAATCCCAAATCGTTTATTTTAATATGCTCGAAGACGTTCCCTGCTGCATCTGTGAAAAATAATCGCCAGTCAGGACGCTCCATGCCATCGCGTTCCAGCGTTTTGAACAAGAATAATTCTATGGACTTGGGTTTGATCGTGCCTAAAGAACGCACGCCTGTCCCCGGTTCAATATTCTTGTTGCTGTGCAGCAATTCCGTTTCAAAAATAGCTTCAACGGAAGGAAATGTGGTTCGCTCTAAGGCTCTACGCCAGCGTTCGTCAGTGGTGATGCGCAGCAGTTTGGTTTTTTCAGTATCTGTCCACAAATGATCTTCAAGGTGAGGTGGGGTATTGGCGCGCTTCGGTTGCACTTGTAGGTCTACTACAGCGCGCGGATGAATGATCGCTTTGCTGTCTCGAAACAAATGAATTTCGTCAATACCACCATAGGCAAATTCGGGGCGAATAGTCGCAAAATCATAGTTCACGCCAGCGATGCATACCGAATCGCTGCCCATGCGTGTTAAATCGGTGATGAGGATGTCCATACTACCCTCACATCAAATGCACAATCTCGATATCGCCCCAATGCGAAGCCATGTATTCGGCGACGAGGCGGCGGTGACAGTGATCGGGTTCGTGTTCGCTGCACAGCAAGCACGCTCTATTCTGTGCCCACCATGCACGGTCAAGCTGTGAAATGAGGCTGCGTTCATCCAGCAGGCGCTTAAAAGCCGCCTCATAATCCGTCCATGATTTATTATCACGGTAGCCATTTAACAGCGCATCGGTAGGGGACATTGAGGACATATGCATGTAATCGGCGTGGACGAGGTGCTTGAGGAAAAAAGGCAGATCACGTCCTTTGGCAAAGCCACTTAACTGTGAGTCGGGCTTCAGGCGCGTATCGACCAGCACCTGAACGCCGTTTTTTGCCAGCAAGCCAAAAAACTGCTCGGCGGTTTTCTGCGTGAAGCCAATCGTGTACAGTCGCACAGTCATTCCCCCCAGAGTGATAACTGCTGCGCGGACGGCGCAGAACGCTCGAAGACGGCGGGGTCTACGGTTTGCGCTGTGCCATGTTTGAGCAAGTGCTTGATTTGAACTTGAGTATCGACCACTTTGACGCGCGGGTCAATGAGGGAGCGCGTGATTAAATGATGGCGATGGCATTCTTCTGGGTTGCTCTCGCTGCACATGATGGCGACGCTGCCACCTTTCGCCGCTTCTTCGCGCACAATGTCTAACAGGCGGTGGATGCCTTTCAGATACCAATCGCGCTGCATCACGGCTTCATAATCGACCAGTTTTAGAAATTTGGCACGCTCTGTATCTTCATCAGGCAGTTGTGATTGCTTGTAGAGTTCAGGATGCGTGGGTCTGCCACCGAGATATTCCCCTGCGAAGCGATAATCAACGCCGCGCTCTTTGAGGAACGCTTCGAGTTCGCGCTTGTTGAAATGCGGCACGTAGCGGCTGTAGGGCGCGCTGCGCACATCGACCAAGACGGTGATGTGGTGCTGCTGCAAAAGCTGTAGAAAATCGTCCGCCGATAAATTGCCGTGACCGATGGTGAACAGAGTTAGCGGTTTTGGTTCGTCAGAGTGGTTGGGTATAAGTGACATAGCGATGTGCTTTACAGTCTACAAGTTTTGGGCGGGACGACACGTTGGTCGTCCCCTACATTTGCAAATTCTGATATAGGAGTGATATTCTGTTTTAACTACTGTACCACTCTTTTCAAGCTACTTAACTATCGCGCTCAGGTAAATCATAGCAAGGTTCGGTGACAAGCAGGAATTCGCCTAATACCCAGCCTTCTTGTCCTTCATACGCCACGTACCACCACGTCGAGTCTTCGTTG
>CALMZT010000719.1 GCA_937870805.1 uncultured Chloroflexota bacterium | reverse complement strand
TGTGTCTCCTGTAACATCGTGCGTGATCCTGCTTTTGTTGAAGTCACCGCGACGCCCGTTCAGGTTCCGGCGGCAGTCACGACACCTGAAGTGCCGCTGCCCGTATCCGTGCTCCGTCCCGCGAATTATGAAGTCGCGCGGCAGGTGGAGAGCTTCTGGACATACACCGAATTTGTCGATATGCAAACGCCCGGTGAGCAGATATACGAGGTCACGATTCCGCCTGTCGTCCATCGTCAATCGTTTAGCTGGTGTGCGGACAGTGCGGAACGTTTGCAGGAAATTTTAGGGCAGATCAACGTTGCCTTCTTCATCGACGGCATACAGCTTGATAACTCGCTCATCCTGGAAACTGACGAAGGCATCTGTCACCAGTGGGATACGATTTTGGATGGTTGGCAGGTCGGGCAAACCGTTGAAGCAGCGATTATGTACACCATCAACGCGCCGATTTTCGATGGCATTTTAGATTATGAACCCGGCACTTATATCCATCGCATACTCGTGACGGTGGCTAATCCACAATAGCTGATGTCGAGAGACATAGTATAGAAGTTACATAGTTGAGTTCAAATTTCCACCGCATTCGTAGGGGCGCACCAATGTGTGCGCCCGTCAACTGCGAAAGTCCTGTCATCATTACATTCCGCATTAAAGTGTCAAAAGGAACTCAAATGCCGCCCCTTTTATGCTACGCTTCCTATAGAGAAAGGAGTCACCATGTCACATAGCAAACTAAAGACGAAGAGCTATCGACTAAAAGCTAGTCTGTTATTCCACTGCGTTTTCCGCTTACATTTAACTTTAGGGTTGGTATTCGGTATGAACTGCCAAGCCTTTGCGCTTAATACCGCTTATTTGTAGAGCATATAACAAAACGTTAGGCTGTTATCCCCTGATAATCACACTAACGAGACGTTATCCACTGACTAATACTGCCATGTCTCATCCCTTCAGCGGCAGCACCAGTTCCTTGTGGAAGTCCGTCAGCGTCATTAACTGCCCATCTTCCGCGATGTAACACAGGTCTTCGATACGCACGCCGAACCCGCGCTCAGGGTAGTACACGCCCGGCTCAATGCTAATGACGTTGCCCGCCACCAGCGTATCGGCTGACAGGTGGCTCAGCGACGGACGCTCATGGATCTTCAAGCCGACGCCGTGCCCCAAGCCGTGTACGTAACCAACGTTCGTTCCCGGCTGGCTGCGCGAGGTCGGATGTCCCTTGCTCTCCAGGTAGTCTTGCACCGCCTCCTGCATCGCCTTCGCGGGCATGTTCACGCGGAAGTTGTCGAACGCCACGTCGAAAGCGTCCTGCACTTCGGCAAATGCCTGCTCTACTTCCGGCGTTGCGTAGCCAATCGACCAGGTGCGCGTGCAGTCATGGAAGTAGCCGCCGCCTGGCTCACGCGGGAACAGGTCGAAAACGATGGCTTGTCCCATTTCCAGCGCCATGTCCTCTTCGCCGCGACTGTGTGGGAAGCCGCCATCGCGTCCTTGCGCGAAGATCATGTCCGTGTCCTCTAACGCGCGATCAAGCAACGCCCGCCGCACGAAGCGCTTGACGTCGCCAATCGTCAGCGCTGAGCCATCCGGTTTGACCACGCTGTTGCCCTGCGCATGGTGCGACGCGATGTAGTCCCACGTCGCCGCCAGCACTTCACTGGTACGCTGCGCCACTGAACGGATGCGTTCGATCTCATCCTCGCCTTTGGTCATATACGCCGTATCGAAAAGCGACATCCCCAACTCGCCCACGAAGTCATACTGCGGATACGTTCTGGTCAACAGCTTCACCAGCTCGATATACACGTTCAAATCGCCAACGCCGTAGATGGCGATCTTGCCAGCCTCCACGCCTACCTTCTCCAAACAGCGCCCCCACAGCATGACCTCCGCAAGCTGCCTGTCACCTTGCGTCTCCTTGAGCATGTCTGCCCAGCCCATGTCGTAGTACGAGTAGACCTGCAAGCCGCTCTTGGCTGCTTCTTCAGTTTCCATCGGGTTAACGAACAGCACCGGCGCTGCGCCGCGCTTTTGGATGACCAGCCCGCCCGTGATATGCGCGCCGTTGGTTAAGTAGTAGCGTGGGTGGTTGTGTTCGGCGTCTCCGGTGACGACCAGCGCCTCAAAGCCGCGCTCGGTCATCAAGCGGTTGATGTCAGTTTTCATGGTGTCCCTTTCATCGGAAAGCCAAAGTGATCGGAAAGTCGGTTGCTTTCCACGTCGTCGATGCTGAACTTTAACGCAAAACGGGGCGATAAACCAAACGCGCTACGAGACGCGGCGATGTTCGCGGAGCAGGGCGCGGGCGTGATGGATGTTGTTCGCTAACATACAACGTCTGGCGATGAACGGATAGACGCGCCTGACCGCGTTGTAGACGCTGGACACAATCGAAGAACCGCCTGTGACGACGACTAAGCCAGTATTGGGCGACATCGCATTGTAGAATTTGCGAATCTGCGACAGGATATTCGGCGGTACGTAAAATGTAGACGATGGATAGGTAAGGATGATGTTGACGATGTGCGGCACTGAGGCAAGCATCTGTTTGGCTTGCGGATACACAATGTAGAACTCATCCCATGTCCATCCCTCCTCAAACTCATAAACCAGAATCGTTTGTTCGGGACTATCCCAATAAACCTTGACACTCATGATGGACCTCAAAAATTGCGTGTAGTTCATCTTTATACTTTATGCAAAGCATAATGATGAGTTTATTCTATATTGATTGTGCATTTTGTAATATAGAAATCTCAACTGTTTAGGTAATTTTTCACAATATTCACAAGCGCAACCTCTTGATCGTGAAGAACCGTGCGTGGGTCAAAAACAACTTTGTCGTCAGCGATGCGTGCGATCACAGGTGGATTGGCTTCACGCAAACGTGTAGTGAACGCATCAGGATGGCGCACGGTCAGCGCCAGTAAGGCGGTTGGCAGCGTCGCCCCCGGCAGACTTCCCCCGCCGACTGTCGACTCACCATCAATCACCGAAGCAAGGTCACTTGCCAACTGCTGTTTCCAACGCCACGCCGTCCCGCGCAGTTCATCCAGCGGACGCGCGATCATCTGCCAGATCGGCACCTGCTCTACTGCGTCACCTTTGCGGTAGTGATCGAGAGTCGCCACCAGCGCCGCCAAACACAGCTTATCGGCACGCACAGCACGCGCCAGCGGGTGACGCTTCAAACGTTCGATCAGATGCTTTTTGCCGACAATCATGCCCGCCTGTGGACCGCCAAGCAGTTTATCGCCGCTAAAGACCACCAAATCAGCACCCGCTTTCAGGCTTTCCTGTACCGTCGATTCATGCGCTAAGCCGAAGCTCTCAGTATCGAGCAGCGCCCCACTGCCCAAATCGTCTACCACATACAAGTTATGTCTTTGGGCGACATCTGCCATTTCAGCAATAAACGCGGATTCAACAAAGCCAATTTGCTTAAAATTAGAGGCGTGGACGTGCATCAGCAGCGCCGTATTTGGGGTTACAGCGCCCTCATAATCACTAGCGCGTGTACGGTTGGTTGTGCCAACTTCGATCATCTGCGCGCCGCTTTGCGTCATGATGTCCGGCACGCGGAAACTGCCGCCAATCTCCACTAACTGCCCACGCGAGATTACGACTTCGCGTCGCTGTGCTAGTTCCGAAAGCAGCAGCACTAACGCCGCCGCCGCGTTGTTCACGGCGAAGCCCGCTTCCGCACCTGTGACTTCACACAGCAGCGACTCAGCGTGAGTCAGACGACTTCCGCGCTTGCCCTCTTCCAGATCATATTCAAGGGTGCTGTACTGTCCAGCGACTTCTAACAGCGCTTGTTGCGCCGCTGTAGAAAGGGGCGCGCGCCCTAAATTCGTGTGGATGATGACGCCTGTAGCATTGATGACGGGGCGCAGTGAAGGACGATAAGCGGTTTCAAGGCGATCTGCAACGATCTCTGCCAATTCAGTGGTGTCACGAATGCCCGGTTTGCCCTCGCGCAAGCGTTCGCGCACTTCGTCCAGTACCGTGCGCAGCATTTCTACCGTCGGACCACGCCCATAACGCTCGACCAGTGCGTTCCCTGCTTGCCCATTGAGAATCTTGTCCACTGATGGCAGCGCGCGCAGCGGATTTTGCTCAATCATCAACCCATACCCTCAATTGCTGTAGCGATTAGTCAAATTTGAAAGAGTTTACATCATTCGCTGGCGAGTTCGCGTGAGCGCACAAATATTTCAATCACGACCAGGACAAATCCCAAAAAGAACGCAATCGGCAGACTCAGCGTGCGCAGAATTTGCAGCCATGAGCAGGTGACGACGAACAGTGCAATCCAGATACTCTGGCGCACCAGCACGCCGCCGGAAGGTGGTTCAGCATAGACAGGCGTAAAGCGCATGTTGAGGTAACGCACAAACGGCAGCGCAGTTCCGGTAACGGCGATAGTCAGCAGTGCGAAGAACGCCCACAGTTCGCCGCCGATGCGAGGCAAGCGTGTGGTCACGAGCCAGTACAGCCCTGCCCAGCCGCCGATAAACATCAGGACGCTGATAATCAGCACGCCAACATGATCGGCTGGCATTCCTGTCCGTACAGATTGGTCATCTTGGTTTTTGCGTGAAAATTGTCCCATAATGAGAAATTATAACGTCATAGCGCAGCTTAAAGCTACCACTCATTGGATTTCAATGATGCTGATACGCAACATTCGTGACGAAGACTATACCCCGATTATCACCGTCGTTGACTCATGGTGGGGTGGGCGACATATGGCTGACATGCTTCCGCGCCTGTTCTTTGTCCACTTTCAGGAGACCAGCTTTATCACGGAGCATAACAGCGCCCCCATTGCCTTCCTCATCGGCTTTGTATCACAAACGCACCGCACAGAAGCCTATATCCACTTTGTCGGCGTCCATCCTGAATATCGCCAGCAAGGCATTGGTGAAAAGCTTTATCAGCATTTTTTTGATACGGTGAGGGCGCGCGGCTGTGATACAGTACGCTGTGTGACATCGCCTGTGAACAAAGGCTCCATCGCGTTCCATAGGCGCATGGGCTTTCACGCTGAACACGGTGACACCGAAATCGACGGCATGCCTGTAAAAGTGGCGTATGATGGAGAAGGACAGGATCGAGTGCTGTTTGTGAAGAAGATTTAGCGTTGGTTTTACTGGTTAAACGTCTCATTCCGATGATTGTTGTTGGCTGCGCGTTGTTCACCGTGCTGATGCCTGCGTTGGGCAGCACCTTACCCGCCCCGCGTGATGAGCTATTCAGCTTTTGCGAACTGCCCTGCGTCGGCGGGTTAATCCCCGGCAAAACGGCTTTTCAAAACGTTGTCAGCATCTTGAACCAACATTTCACCGGGCTGGTTCTTGAAACTTCAACCCCACGCTCGACCATACCGCCGATTGTGTTTTCAGAGCAGCTAGAGGAACGTTTTGTGCGTGGCACGATTATTGGCAATGACCTGGTACGCACGATCACCTTTGAAAGCAATTTCAGGCTGATAGACTTGTTGTACCTGATGGGAACGCCAGCATGTATTTCGCACGAGCTCATCATCGAAGGCATCAGCACCTTTGTGATGATTCAGTGGCGTTTCGAGGACGATGGCGTTACGGCAACTGCCTTTCTGAGCATTGACAGTGCAAATCGTTGGGGACCCTATGCTGCTGTGCCCTCATTCCGTTTGAGTGTCAGCGAAACGCCGTGTAGGTCGGGACGCCTTGAGACACGGGCATGGCGCAGCTTCCCGATGTTCTGGCGTTTCAAATTCGAGGACTGAGGGATGTCGCGCATCCTCTTACGCCTCGCCCTGCTGGTGCCGCTGCTCATGGCGCTGACGCTGCTGCTGGAAACCTACGGACGCACCCTGCCACCATCGCCCGATGCGCTGCTCGATATTTGCCCGCTGCCGTGTGTGCTTGGTATGATGCCTAATATCACCCGCGAACCTGAAGTAGAAACTATTTTGTCGTTTACGCTGCCCGCCACCAATCGCACGATCTTGCGGCGTGTCACCACACCGAATGTCGAATACAGCTTTGAAACCTCTATTGGCGGGCAGTACATCTTCGGCTATGTGACCCTGTACCCGACGGATGATCGAGTACAGGTTGTGACGATCAATGCACTGTTCCCCCTCAGTGTCTTATTTGAAAAATGGGGCGCGCCAGATTGTATTCAAGTCAATTCGTATGATGGTGTGCCCGCCGCTGGGGTGCTTGATTGGCGGCGCGGTGACTATTCCGTGCAAGCCCTGTTTACCTTCCAGCCCGGAAGCGTGGAGTGGTCAAGTGCCAGCGTGCAGTCGTTGACGATACGCGGTGATTTACCCGCTGGCTGCCGCACGGGGATGCAGGCATGGCACGGCTTTGCCCCGGCGTGGCGTTACCAATAGGCGTTGAGCAGGCGTGCACTTATCAGCTCAAAGCGTAATTTGCCTGTCAACGCCTATGCGATTGTTTTCAGGTATGTGTTACTTCAATGCCAGTTCCGCTTGACGCTGACGGATGGTTGCGGGATACATCGGATATAGATCTTCTTTGATCTGCTTGATCGGTGACTCCCACGCACTACCTTCTTCGGCGATGCCACGTATCCAGTTAAGGAAGTTGCGCCAACCGTGCTTCAGCCCCGTATTGTCGTAATCCGGCGCAAAGCCGCTGTGAACGAGCGTCAGCCGCGTTTTGCCGCCTGCGCCTTCCAGCGTCCAGGTAGCCACCGTATTGGTGTCAGGGTCTGAAACCACCAGGCGCTCATTTTCCTTCAGTTCAAGGATTTTCATCGGCGATGTGCCCCAGCCAAAATCATAAGCGCCACCGACGACAGGCTCAACACTTGGATTGCTGGCAATCCAGCGCCGCAACTGTTCTGGCTTAATGAGTATCGGAAACACGTCACTGGGCGGCGCGTCGATCTCGATCTCGATATGAGCGTCACCGGTTGGGCTTACGGTGTAATCCACGCGCATATCGCTGCGCTTGCCTTCGGCGTAGCGCCGCAGGTTTTCCAGTGACAGAAACCAGAAATCCTCCGTGAGCCAGGGCGACCATTTTTCGCCATCACTTTGCGTCATCACCACTAACGTCTGCCCATCGCGTTCGAGTAGATCAAACTGTACAGTCGTCTCTAAATCGTTGATCTGCCAGCGATACTGCAAGCGCTTGTTGGGTTCGTTGACGAGGATTGGATGCTGACCATTGGCGCGATCTGGAGTGCTGTGGGTATAGCGCCCCCAGAAGTTGTAATGCGTCGGCGTGACTTCGGCATCCTCCGCGAACCATGCGCGCAAGGCGGCAGCGTCCATCAGCGCTTGATACACTTTCTCCGGCGTGGCAGCGACTTTGACTTGAATCTGTAAGGCATCACTCATCTTTTTTCTCCTCTTGTTTGGGATAACAGACCAATACGAGACGAAAGCCTGCCGCATCCGTGACCGCCACATCTGCGTCAGACGTACCATACTTGCGCGCAAGCTGCTCAAACACTGCCTGCACCTCGGCAAGAAACTCGGCGCGGCGCGCTCCATCCGGCAAATGAATGTGTGCTGACAGCGAAAGCGATGGCACATCACGCCCGGCTTCTGCCCGGTGTGCCAATCTTCCAATGTCTTCGTGTATTTCCTCTGCAAGATCTAACAGGACACGCAAGCTGATCTGATCGCGTGTCATTGCCTCGCCGCCGATCTTGCCGACGAGATGCGGCGCAAGCCAATAAGAACGTGCTGCCGCGCGATAGTAGCCTTCAACTGCGCCGCGCACACGCCGTTCTTCGACCTTTTGCACCAGCCCGGCTTTTTCCAGCGCTTTGACATGGTAGTAAATGCTTTGCGCCGTTTCCCCGAATGCTTCTGCCAGTTCGGGGCAGGTGCGCGGCTCGTCCAGACGCTTCAGCAGTTCGATGCGCATAGGTTTCAGAAGCGCCGCCGCTTGTTCTAGTTCCTCGATATAAAACACATCCTGCATCTTGGCTTCCATTGAACAAATTATTTTTATAGTAAAAATTATTTTTTACAAAATGTCAAGTAGGCAGTTTTTAGACAAGCATCTTGATACTTTCTTGATGTGCTTATGCTATTCCCTGACCCCTATTTGACCTGCTTAGGATGATAATTAATACTCAGTAAATTACCCTGAGCAGGCTCAATAAGGAACTGACTCTCGGCGGCTGTTGATGAAGGAGCAGTGTCGTGTTCAGAAA
>CALMZT010000718.1 GCA_937870805.1 uncultured Chloroflexota bacterium | reverse complement strand
TCAAAACGAACACGAATGATTTACCTCAACAATGGGCTTAAGCCCATTGTTCGCAGTCTAATTGATTTCTCCATTAGCTACATTTTGCCCTCGACGTGTTCCGCGAAGTAACGTCCCCAGTGTGGTTGTTCGCCGTTGATGTCTTTGAAGTGATACTCGTCCGACAAGCCCCACGAACTAAAGGCTTTCCCTGTTTTGCTAAATACGTTGGGATCGGCTGCCAGCGACGCAACGGCACGCCCGACGAAAAACGGCGTTTCCGAAGCGATAAAGTGTGGGTCTTTCTTCGCGCCATCACGCCAGTTTGCTTCAGTCACGCCAAAATTTTCGAGCATGGCTTCTGAGCGCAGAAAGCCCGGTGTGACCGCCAGCGCCGTGATCCTGTGCGGGCGCAGGTCTTCCGACATGGCATACGCCAACCGAATAATCGTCGTTTTCACGATGTCGTAGAAAAAGCTGCCGCGATAGGAAGCAGTTTCGCCGTCGGTGATTTCGACTACCAAACCTTGTTTCCCTTCAATCAGCAGCGGCACACCATAGCGGCTGGTGATGATATGCGTATTGATCGCGCGCTCCCTCATCGCAAAGCCTTTGTGTATATCGAGTTCCCAGAACGGCTTGCCCCATTCCTGAAACTCATCGCCGCCCCACACATCGTTGACCAGAATATCCAGCTTGCCCTGCTCTGCCTTCACACGCGCAAACAGCGCTTGTACCTGATCTTCCTGAAGATGATCGGTCTGTACGGGAATGCCCACGCCGCCATAAGCCGTGACCATCTCGGCGGTTTCTTCGATGGTTTCACGGCGATATGCCACGACAAACGAGTTTTCAGGTTTGCCCTCAGGGATGACTTTGTTCCGCGTGCTGCGTCCGGTGCAGTAAACGGTTGCGCCTGCCTCACCCAACATTGAGGCGATGCCACGCCCTGCGCCGCGTGTTGCGCCCGCGACAACGGCGACTTTGCCATGTAACGGTTTCATCAGAAAACTCCTTCAAATCCGCCAAACATTTAATTCTACAGTGTAGAATTAGCTTTAGAATAATCTACAGTGTAGAATTTGTCAACGGAGGTAAAGCATGGCACGCAAAGCTGGCAGACCACGACAAGAAGCGTTAAGCAGAGAGAAGATTTTAGAAGCTGCATTGAGCCTCATTGACGCACACGGGGTAGAAGCATTCAGTATGCGGCGTTTGGCGGCGGCGCTGGAGGTTGACCCGATGGCGATTTATCACTATCTGCCGAATAAAGAAGCCATCCTGCGTGGATTGATTGAGCTGATTTTCGCAAATCTGCACGTCCCACCCACCGAAAATGCCTCATGGGAAGAGACGGTGCGCGCCTGTGCTCATGCCTATTATGATGCGGTGCGCGCTCATCCGCAGTTAATCATCTATGTCGTTGGGGACGTTGATCTGGTGATGCACGCCGCGCTGAGTGCCAATAACGAGCAGCTTTACGCGGCGCTGTTCAATGCAGGGCTGGATGCGCGTCAGGTATTTTATGCTGTCTCGCTCATCATTGACTACTTGCACGGCTGTCTGTTAGGTGAAAGTGCTATGCAGAACAGCGACCCAACGTCGATGTTACAGCACTTCGAGCAATCGACCACCGATCAGTATCCTGCGATACGGCGTGTCGTTGAAGCGATACAGCAAGAACCGATCAGCGACGTGTTTGGCTTCGACATCGGCTTAAATATTATTCTCGCCGGGATTAAAACGCTGGTAAAATGAATACCCACGACAGATGAGAACCACTAATGGGCAAAAGCAAAACATCTTTGTCGTAAAATCGTAGAAAACGAAAGGGGTTCATTATGCGGCAGGTCATCATTGTGCCTGAAGAAGAAGGCGGCTACAGCGTTAGCGTCCCCAGTTTGCCTGGCTGCTTCAGTCAAGGAGAGACTATCGAAGAAGCTATAACGAATATCAGAGAGGCGATTGAACTCTATATCGAAAGCATGATTGAACACGGAGAGACCGTCCCTGACGATGTTGAGGTTCAAGTCATACGTATATGACTAAACTTCCGCAAGTGTCTGGGAAAGAATGCGTAAAAGTGCTTCAAAGGCTTGGATTTAAGGTTGATCGACAACGCGGAAGTCATATAGTTTTGATACGTGATGAGCCTTATAACCGCATCGTTGTGCCAAATCACAAGACACTCAAGAAAGGTATGCTGGACGATATCATCAAAAAAGCGGAATTGACAGTGGATGAGTTTATCGAACTGCTATAGACCTTCATCGCGCAGCCGCTTGAAAAACACTTGCAACTGCGCCGTCGCTTCTTCTGCCATTAAGCCCGCCTCAACATCGACACGATGGTTCAGGCGCGGGTGGCGCAGCACGTCCATGATGCTGCCTGCTGCGCCCGCTTTGGGGTCAATCGCCGCATAAACCAGACGCGGCAAGCGTGCTAACACCATCGCCCCTGCACACATCGCACACGGTTCCAGCGTACAGTACAGCGTCACACTATCCAGGCGCCAATGCCCAATGGCGTGCGCAGCCTCACGGATTGCCAGTATTTCGGCATGGGCGGTAGGGTCATGATCGGCTTCACGGCGATTGTAGCCACGCCCGATGATTTCTCCATTGCGCACCGCCAGCGCTCCAATCGGCACATCACCCGTTGCTAAAGCCTTCTCAGCTTCCATGAGGGTTAATTGCATCCAATGGAGATCATTCATCGCCGCGCCATTCCTCGTGTGCCTCTTTTTGATCTAACTCATTACGTGCAGTTTCGCGGCTTTGCGTATTGAACTGTTCGGCATTTTGCACTGAACGCGCCGCTTTACCGATTGGATCACGCGGAGTCGGTGGAGATTTTGGCGCAGGCTCTTTCGGTATACGCCGTCGAATACGCAGCCGCCGCAAGCCCCATACTTCCCATAGCGCGCATAACACGAAAACACCCCCTGATAGTGCTATCCCACTCTTTGCGGCAGCATCTATCGGGTCAACATATCCTGGCACAGTGAAATAATAAATCACTCCACCACCCGTTGATTCGGCAAGCGTCCGTAGTTCAGGACTTACCACCGAATCGACAGCTACGTAGAGCCAGAATGGGCGATTTAATTCACGCGCCATGCTCAAAAATGCATTGATTTGACGGGAATTGCGCCCACTATACACCTCACCCGAACCCGGTGACCAATTTTTTGCTTCACCGATGAATTCATCAGTGAAGAAATCGGGGATATAATAATCTTCGATGTCAGAGGCTATAGTACATACATCGCAGCCACCATGTGGGAGTGAGTTAGTGTAGCCGGAATCGCAAATACACTGTCGGGGTTCTGTAATGGTATTTTGGGGAACGTCTAAGTCTAATGATAAAATACGCTCAGCATCGCCACCGTCACGACCACGAAAATTTTCAGTGGGGATATAGCTGGAATAGCGGCGTCCGGTTGGGTTGAGCGCAGTGAAATTCAGCAAGAGGACAACGCAAACAACCAACGTTCCCATACAGAGAAGGAGCAAAACGCGGCGTAAGATGTTCACGGTTAACCTGTTAGATATAGCTTGTAGCTCAAGGTTAATCCGAAATGGATGCTAAAACAAGCTGAGTTGTTTTGGTGCATCGGAGTCATTTTCGGCGGGCGGGGTTTCTTCAGGTTCTGCTTCAACCGATTGCTCGACAGCGGCTTCCGGCTGCAAGATGTTGAGATCGGGCACAAAATCTGCTGGCACATCATCAACATGCGCGGTTGCGCGCACGGCAAGTTCGCGCAGTTCATCCTCGCGGAAACCTGCTTCGTTCATCACCGTCATGAGCGAGGCTAGGGTTCGCTTGTCGTTGCTGCGCAGCACGTAGATATAGTGAAAGCGCAGGCAATCGCGCCATTCATCCGCAAACACATTCACCGTCATCGTTTGTCCTAACAACCATTTATCGACGGGAGCACGCCGCTTCGCTTACATGGTGCTTCCCTACAGTATCTATTTTAAGGGTTTTGCGTCAGGACGCGCAAGATTTCTTCGCCATAGGCTTGCAAGCGCCAGGGTCCCAAGCCGCGAATGTTGCGCAATCCATCAAGAGTCCTGGGAGCTTCGCGCGCCAACACCCACAGCGTATCTTTGGAGATAATCACATCGGACTCGACGCCGCGTTCGATTGCCCTTTCCTTGCGCCAGGTGTGCAGCGCCATGTAACGCTCAGTCACCGCCCATGCGACGGTATGCTGGGGCGGCTGCGGCGGCAGTTTCGCGCGTCTGCCATGTTCTGTCGCAGTGAGAAGCTGATGCCCATAGCGCCGTACCATCAGCGGCGACATGCCTTCAATCGTCAGCAGTTCATCATTGTTGCGTGGTTGGTAGCGGGCGATGGCGATCAGCGTTCTGTTGGAAAATACTTTAAACGCAGGCGCATCACGCTTCTGGGCGATGTCTTCACGCAGCAAATACAATTCGCGCAAGATCGCCATTTCACGACGTGTCAGATCATGGGGCATGCCGATGCGCCAGTAGCCATCAGGGTCAAAATCACGCTCTGGCAAATGCACATGGCAGGCATCAATGAACGCTTCGCGTGCCTCGTCAAGGCGTTTTAGGCTTTCAAGGCGCGCCTGAAGCGTATCCCGCAGGGCTGGCAGATAATGCGTATCCATCTGCGCATACCGCAGGCTTTCATAGGAAAGTGGGCGCTGTCCCCAATCGTCGCGCTGATGACTTTTGTCGATCTCCACGCCGCAGTGTTCTGCCAGCAGATAAGCTAAGCCAATCGTTTTGTAGCCACAGATGCGCGCGGCAGTCATCGTGTCGAAGAGATTGTAGAAAGTAAAGCCGTAATCGCGCGTCAAACAGATCAGGTCGTATTCGGCAGCGTGAAACACCTTCTCGATGTTGGGGTCTGCCATCAACGGCGCAAGCAGCGACATGTCCACGCCTGCTAAGGGGTCGATGATGTAGTCGGCGCTGCGTGTCGAAATCTGCACCAGACACACCCGCTCACGGTAGGCGTACATACTATTGGATTCAGTGTCGATGGCTAACAGAGGTTCCTGTGCCAGTTGAATAACGAGCTTTTGCAGCGCTTCGGTGGTATCGATACAGGTTGCCGGCGGGAATTGCACCATAATCCGCGTAAAAACTATCGTGGGGTTTTGCTAATCATAAACATAATTCCATGTTTCTCAAGGGGCAACTGTGTAGGAAAAACACAAGAGATGCTTACGATATGCGCGTGAAATTGAGATACTATAGGAGCGCATTTTCGTAAGCAGGCGCAGAGAACGGAACTTATGTATGGCTGACATCCTGATCGATAACCCGCTGATTCTGTCGATGCTGTTTCATGCGCGCGGCGCGCAGCCGGGCAGCAGCCGTTTGCCGAATACGCACGATGGCGTGGTTGCGGCAGGCGATGGCACGCCATTGGGTTATCGACTGTATAAAACGGCTGCTCAAAAGTTGATCGTCTTCTTTCATGGCAACGGCGAAGTGGCTGCGGATTATGATGATCTCGCGCCGTTCTTTCTACAGACAGGCGCGTCGCTGTTGGTGATGGATTATCGCGGCTATGGCTGGAGTGGTGGCAAGCCGTTGGGCAGCAGCTTGTTACCCGATGCCGAAGCGTCATTCAAAGGGCTGACAACGATCTTCGTGGCGCATGATATTTCTGCCGATACAGCCCTGTACATGATGGGACGTTCGTTAGGCAGCGCGCCCGCCGTCCATCTTGCCTACACTTTTCCCGATGCGTTCAAAGGATTGATTCTCGACAGCGCCTTTGCGCACACACCGTCGTTGATGAGAACGTTAGGGATTCCGACGGCGCTGCTGCAAAACATCCGCGATCCGTTCGCCAACGAGCAAAAAATCGCCAGCGTACCACTGCCGCTGCTGGTCATTCACGGCGAACGCGACTCGCTGATTCCTGTGGAGCACGGACAGCGTTTGCACGATGCCTCCCCAGCAGCGAAAAAGATTCTTCTCCGTGTCCCGCGCGCAGGGCATAATGATATACTGGCGCACTGCTTACAAGCCTACTTTGCCGCCATCAAAACGCTGCTCAATGGAGAATAAAGTTTGAAGTGTAGGAATAGTCATCAGTTTTCAGCAGTCAGTTTTCAGTTAAAAACAAAAAATCTATCTTAAAAGCATATAAGCTCCTTCTTGAATATTTCTGCCTGGTTCATGCTGCTCTCAACATGCTGCACTATGTTCAATTGCATTAAAGAGCCGTGACAGAATCCGGCAGTCATTGAGCTAAACAGGAGCAGCTAACAACATGGCAGTTGAAGTTCCTACATCGCGCCCGCCGTTATTTCCACGCTGGGCTTTAAATGCACAGATTTTTCTGC
>CALMZT010000717.1 GCA_937870805.1 uncultured Chloroflexota bacterium | reverse complement strand
GAAGGACTCCTCGTCCTCGACCACGAGCACGGTGTTGCGGGGCTCGGCCATCGGCGCCGAACGTACGAAGTCGAGTCGGCGCACGCCTGTCGCCGCGGTGAACGGCTGGTGAACACGCACCGAACTCGCGGTGCACGCAGGCCGGGCGCCGTCAGTGACCGAATTGCCGACAAGCCGTCATCTCTCGCTCGCGCCGAGGTCGATGGCTGTTCATGTGCGGCCCGTACCGTCCGCGCCATGACCGATCTCCACGACCTGCAGATGAGTCGCCGGTCGCTGCTCCGTGGTGTCGGGGCGGCGGCGGGAGCACTGGCCTTGGGTGGCCCGCTGGCCGCCCTCGCCACCAGGACGGCGGGAGCGGCGCCGGCCGCGGCCCGTTTCGCCGACGCCGGCTACGGCCCCCTCGTGCCGGCCGCCGATCAGACCACCGGCCTCGAGCTGCTCAAGCTCCCGCGCGGCTTCGAGTACATCTCCTTCGGGCGCACAGGCGAGATGTTTGGACTGAATCGCTGGAATGTGCAGCCAGATATTCTCTCGTTCGCCAAAGGCATTACCAGCGGCTATCAACCATTGGGTGGCATCCAAATCTCCGACGCCATCCGTGAGGCGATTGACTCCGCGCCCGACACCGACTCGTGGATGCATGGCTATACTTATTCTGGTCATGCGACGGCGTGCGCAGTGGGGTTGAAGAACCTCGAAATCCTTGAACGCGAACAACTGGCGGAACGCAGCAGGCAGTTGGGCGAACGTCTCTTGCAAGGTTTGCAAAGCCTGAGCGAATTTGCAAATGTGGGCGATGTGCGTGGTTTGGGGCTGTTGTGCGGCGTAGAGATCGTTACCAGTAAGGATACTCGTCAGCCTGACCCGGCAACTGCTGCGCGGATTTACAAAGCAGCGCTGGAACGCGGGCTGCGTTCGCGCGTGGTTGGCGGCAATACGCTGGCATTTTCGCCGCCGCTGTCGATTAGTGAAGATGAGGTCGATGAAATTGTCAAACGGCTGGGCAGCGCGCTGGATTCAATTTAGTCGTTGGCTTAAGATTGGCTAAGGGCATGGCGGCTACTCAGGCATCAAGATAAGCCTTAATGGTGCGTTTTTCAGCGCCAGAGACTGAAGTCTCCGGCTGCCGAAGTGCCACGTCCACTGAAGTGGACAGAGGGGATGAGCGCACATGGTTGGCGTTTATCGATGCGTTTCCAGTACCCATCATCGGGCGCACACGTCGGTGCGCCCCTACGACCAGGCTGTTTTTGCTTTTTAGCTGGCTTTTCCCGAAAGATCCTGGGGCGCTGGCTCAAGACTCGGCTGACTGTGCCACTCATCGATGAAGCTCAGCGCTTCTTCCATCGATTCCACAATCCGTTTGCGTTTCTGCTGTGGCGTGACTTGCATCGCTGTTTTGATGAGCATACGTTGATACAGGCTGCCCACGATCAACGCCACAGGATGATTGCTGATGTCAACTTTGTGATTGAGAGTATTACTGCGGGTTTGTGTCGTCGTGAGATTGCCCAGCACAAAATCCTTCACGTCACGGAAGTCAAAGACGGAACCGAGGGCGTGGCTCGTGTCCTGGTTACTTCCCGCAATCAACCTGCCAATCCACGCATAGACTTTTGCGGAAACATCGGCGGTGACCAAACCGTGATAGGTCACGAATAGAATGCGGTTCTCCTCATCAAAATGACCTGAGACCTATTCTAATTCCAAGCGTTCGTATTCCATCGCTGTGTCTCCCTAACCTGTTGCAACTTAACCCCAGGGATTGGCTTCCTGCGCCTGCGTGTGCCAATCCTGAATGAACGCCCATGCGCCTTCCAGCGAATGGACAAGGCGTTTACGCTCTTGCTGTGGTGTGACGTTCAATGTCGCTTTGACCATCGCGCGCTGGTAAATACTGCTCACCAGCAGCGCGACAGGGTGATTGCCGAGGTCATATTGATTGTTGAGTTGGTGGCTGTTGATCTGGGTAGCACTCAAATTGCCGACGACAAAATTGGTCACTTCGCGGAAATCAAAGATCGAGCCTTGCACGCTGCTCAGACCATGCGCCTCAATCAGGCGTTTCATCCATGTATAGACCCGGTTTGTGATATCAGCCGTCACGTAGCCGCGATACGTCACACACAAAATCTGGTGTTCGGTATCGTAAACTCCAGACACTGCATCAAGTTCCAGTCTTTCGGGTTGGGTCATGTCGTCTCACATTGTTGATCTTTGCTGAATCTATCATAACAGGCTTCGTAAATATTCCCACGAAAAAGCATCAATTATTTGTAAAAAATTAATTAAAATTTCGTACGCCTTCAGACGCTATTCACAAAGCTATAGACTTTCCAGACATACATCTGCCTTATAATGAACGTGAAATCATCTATCATTTTGACACGTTAGGGATTTTATGCACCGCGTAACACTGTTCTACCCCATGTACAATGAATTGAAGTCCGTGCGACCCACCACCGAAAAGGCAATCAAAGTTCTGCGTGCGGTGTGTGAGGAGTTTGAAATCCTCATTGTGGACGACGGCAGCAGCGATGGCTCTGAGAAAATTGCTGACGA
>CALMZT010000716.1 GCA_937870805.1 uncultured Chloroflexota bacterium | reverse complement strand
CACGTTGCAATGAACCAGAGATACTGAATGGTATCCACCTTTCTGTAGAGATGTGGAAAGCATAGGTTTCGGAATCAACAGGCTCTAACTCAATTTCCCAGCGGTGTTTCTGGACGAGGTTGCGCAAGCGTGAACTACAATCTCGTAACGCAAAGGAGGAAGTGAAGACAAACTCGCGTTTAGATTTGTTTTTGGATTTCACGATAATCCCCCTATCTCACCCAATTACTGATTGTATCATTTTAATACGTTGAACTGCTCCCCAACGTTAGGGGATTTCATTCATACAATCTGTCTGAAAATATGGCTCTTTTTTCAACCACAGTGTAGAATAGAAAAATCACTATCCCTCAACAGAAAAAGGAAATTTGCATGATTATCGGCATACCGAAAGAAGTGAAAGTCGATGAACATCGTGTTGCCCTGCCCCCCGGTGGTGTGCGCGAATTGGTCCGTCACGGGCATGAAGTGCTGGTGCAGAAGGACGCTGGAGTCGGCAGCGGCTTTACTGACGATGAGTACCGCAAAGCTGGTGCAGTGATTGTCGATACGGCTGAGGAGGCATGGTCACGGGCAGATATGGTGACAAAAGTCAAAGAGCCGCAACCGGACGAATATCCTTACATGCGCGAAGGGCTGTTGTTGTTCACCTACTTACATCTGGCGGCTGCCGAAGAACTCACCCATAAAATGGTCGGGTCTGGCGTTACGGGGCTGGCGTATGAGACTGTCGAAGATAAGGAAGGTCGCCTTCCTCTATTGGAACCCATGAGCGAAGTTGCCGGGCGTATGGCGTCACAAATTGCGGCGTACTACCTGGAAAAGCATCTCGGCGGACGCGGCGTGTTGATGGGCGGCGTGCCCGGCGTACTACCTGCAAACGTTGTTGTCCTCGGTGGCGGCACGGTGGGGACACATGCAGCCAAAATTGCGCTCGGAATGGGTGCGCATGTGACTCTGTTGGACATCAACGTGGAACGGCTACGATACCTGGATGATGTGCTGCATGGTCGCTTTAATACGCTGTACTCCAACGCGGGCAATGTTGCCGACACGATTGTCAATGCAGATGCCGTGATTGGGGCGGTACTCATTACCGGGGCGAAAGCACCCAAACTGATTACTCGTGATATGCTTTCGATCATGCCACGCGGGAGTGTCATTGTGGATGTGGCTGTCGATCAGGGTGGCTGCGTGGAGACGACCAAAGCCACAACCCACAGTAACCCGACCTATTTTGTCGATGGGGTGCTCCATTATGGTGTTGCCAACATGCCGGGGGCTGTGCCACGCACGTCGAGCCTGGCACTTTCTAACGCCACGCTGAGATATGCGCTACGGCTGGCGAATCTTGGCTTTGAGGCGGCTTTGAAGGCTGATGCCGGTCTCGCTAAAGGCTTGAACATCCATAAAGGTAAAGTGACGTATCAAGCCGTTGCAGAAGCCTTTAACTTGAAGTACAGCCCTGTGAGCTTCTAAACTTTTGTCTGAAGTAGATTTTGTTGCTGCTGCAATACGAGAAGCGATTGCAGCAAGTTGTGAACCTAATTTTGCTGCTACTGCTGCTGCAATACAAGTTATCAGTTGTCAGTTCATAGTTATCAGTAAAAGACGTAGGTGAAGCACGCGATTTTGCCAAGTGTCATCGGTGAAACTCGAATCAGTATAGTGCCGCTACCTTAGGAATAGGTTCTCAAGTAGCATAGCACAAAAGGAATTTCATTTGAGTTCCTTTTGACACTTTAATGCGAAACGTAAGATTTCTATTTCCTATTGATATAGAGATGGGCAATAGAGAGACAAAAAGGCACACTTTGGATGTGCTTTTTTGTTGCCTTTATTTAGTAGGTACAGATGCACGCACCGTATCCAACATGCGTGGTACTTCAACGGCGATGACCTCGCGTTTGCTGCGCCACTCAAACATGGGACCGATGCCGCCGTATTCACAGGCGACGATCTCCGGTGTTCGCCAAGCATCAGCATGAATGTGTTCCATCGCTCTCTCAAATAATGCCCAATCTTCTGTCGTCATCGGGAAATGGTCGCGCAGATAACCATTATCATCGTAAACACCTGTAACGTGTAATTCACGCAGGCGGTCTGTGGGTAGTTGGGCAAGATAATCGGCAACATCCATATTCAGACGTGAGGCGGCAATCAGGGCATGAGACAGATCAAGGAGCAAGCCGCAGCCACCTGTTTCTATGATTTGACGAATGAACTGCGGCATCATCACCAGCAGTGGAATTTCGTAGTCAGGGTCCCAGGGGACATTTTCGAGGATGACGTTTTCACTGCCGAAACGTGCTGTTACCTTTTGCACATCGTCGAGGATCGCTTTCGTCAACGAATCGGCATGTGACTTGTCTGTTGCATCTATCGACATATTGAACAGGCTGGCACGCGCAGCAATGTGCATATTGACATAATGCGTTTGGGTTTGCGCGCGCAGCTTTGCTATACGTTCCAAATCGTATTCGCGTCCATAAGCAGTTATCAGCGGAAAATGGACATATATGGGACGCTGTTGACTGGCGGTGGCGATCATATCGTCCCAATCAGCACATTTGTAGAGGTCGATGTCGATTAGTTTTTCATTGAGCAGCGCGGCAGCTTCAGGGGAATAGTTGAGGGCGAATTTCAAGATGGCAACTCCTATTTTAACGTGATGAGGTCATCATTGCTTATCACGTTATACATAGGCTGCCTTCCATTTGCGCGCTAGTTCATCCTCCAACAACCATTGGCTAGTTCGTTCATCCTCGACGAGGACGACTGGCATTATTCACTGCGCACAATGCCGAAGATGGTATTCCCTGATGTGGCATATATCATTCCAAGACTGGTATCGGCGGCGACACCCGCTAATGAGGCGAATTGATCTTCCTGCGCCGTGCGGTAGCTGTAAAAGAACGTCCCTGTATAAGACGTTTCGTAGATGGTGCGGGTCGTGGAATTGACAATGAACAGGGAGAATGACATGGGATTACGGTTGAGGAACATACCATTGGCGGAAGTAAGCTCTTGTCCTGGCGGGAAAGCTGAGAAGCCGAATTCGTCCGGTTCACCTCCTAAAAAGCGCATCACAGTACCGTTATTCAACAGCATGTAAACAACACCTTCGGTTGTAATGTCGAAGTCGATTGCCAATTCTAACGGTGGGCGTCCTTGTCCACTGAAATACTCTGACGGTGGGCTGGTGTAGTTACCACCAGAGGGGTCGTAGCGCCAGATTTGGGTATCATCGAGCACATAAAGGCGCCCCTGCCAAATCACAATGGCTTTTGGATTACGCCAGTTTTCGACGCCGAGCAGACGATGAGATGTACACTGGAGTAACAAACGAGCAGGACACGACACGACAGTCCCTGCACGGTCAACGGCTACGATCACTCGACCACTGCTGGAACCGCCCGCGTCTTCCGCCCACGCAATGTCAAAAATGTCGCCTACCGTCAGTGCCCCAACTGTTGCCTCCTGACGCATATCGGGAATCGGTCCCATTGAGTTAGGAATCGCAGAGCGCCCATCGGCATTCAACTGGGTGTGATAGACAAGATTACTTACATTGTCGAGCGCGTATAAATCAAGACCTTGTAAGACGAGAGAACTCAACGCAGCGCCCTGAAAAGTTGCAATAGGAAGACCTTCACGGCGCGAAACATAGTCCATTGTGTCGATGTTATTTTGTGCTTCGGTGAGCAGGCTCGCCACTACTTCATCACCCGGTCTCATTTCATTGCAGTGATTGATTTGCAACAATGCGGCATTCCAGGCGGCGCGACTCGCGGTAGTATCTGATTGAGGGAGTCCACGCGCGAGTTCTGCGGTGTCTATCGCGTTGTTGAGACAGATGTCAAATTCACTCTCGTCAGTTCCAGCCAACCACATAATCAACACCAACGCCACGACTGCCAGTGGAACGAAGATCACTGCTCCGGCGGCTATAGGCGATGAAAATAAACTTTTCTTGCCTTCTTCTGGTTCCGGGAAATAGTGGTCAAAAACCTTATGGGCACCTTCTATGCCTTCAGCAGTTTTTAGAGCAGCAGCACCTGCACCACTTTTGGCTTTCTCGCCCATTTCTTGCAGCGCCTTTTCTGCTCGACGCTCTCTACGACGTTCAGGTTCAGGAGTTGGCTTTACAGCAGTCGTTTCTTCCGTAGATTTTGCGCCGGAAAGGATTGCTACCGTTGATTCACCTGTTCGCGCATTTGCTGGCACGGGGCTTTCAGGCGGTACAAACTCAACACCGAGCGCAGTGATGTTTGCCTTCAGGGATGACAATACCACTTCTTTGAGCGTGACCAATGCCATGCCAATATCGCTTGGTGGTTCAATTTTTGTTTCTGGTGCAGGGGCATTTTCTTCGGCGACTGGCTCAGCGACAACGGCTTCAATCGCAATTTTGCCCGCTAAAGCTCTCGATAGTTTTTCACGATCAATATCGGCTAACCCAGCATCGGACAGCATCATGCGTGAGCCGCTCATAATGTTATAGCGAGTCATGCGGACATCGGGCATAGGATGTACACCCAGCGGGGGACGATACACGGCTTCGTCTTCACTGAGATTTTCAGGAAGTGATTGCAACTCGCCCGCATGATGCAGCAGGACGATGCCTGAACCCACTTTCCCAACATACAAGTCGCTACCTTTGAGGATGGCGCAGACCATACTCGCTTCATAGCGACGCTTGCCCTGAGCATTATGCTGTACCAGATTTTGGTTCAACGTATCAAAGGTATGACGCAATCCAGCCGTCACGCTGCCACTGCTGGTAAAGTAACGGTCAGCGGCAAGCTGTGCCATGCCTTCGTAGAACTTGGCTGGACCGACGACATCGCCCGAAGGCAGCACCAAAACAAAGAAGGTATCGGCTTCCCGTCCACGCGCGGCTTTTTTCGGCGCAACTTCAACCAGCGCACCAGGAGGCGGGACGCTTAACGCGCGCCCACCGACAATATATAAATGACCAACTAAGGATTCATAATCGAACGGCATAAAGTCTCACACCAGTAATCTTATGGATTCTAACGCAGGTCACTCAATGTACACAAGTGAGCTGAATCAATAAAGGCGAGTCTGCTGCTCGCCTCGTTAGGTCGATGTCAGTAGTAGATTGGAGGCGGCTAGGCACGCACGCGCGCGATGGCACGCCGCGCGGCTTCACGGATTTCGGCAGGTTGGATGGGCTTAAGGATGAACTGTGCATCGCGGATATTGCGCGCGACTTCCTGAAACTGCTTATGCGCTGTGGTGATGATCACGAGCGTGTTCTTGAGATGCGGCGCAGTTTGCAAGTAGTCGAGAATGGTTTGACCGTTGATGTAGGGCAGCAGCATATCGAGGAAAACGATATGGGGTGTATTTGCCTGTAATAAATTCAGCGCCTCAGGACCATTGGTGGCTTCCAGCACCTGAAATTGCATTGGCTCAAGAATTTGTCTGTAAATCATGCGTAAAGCATTATCGTCTTCTACCACCAGCGCGAGGTATTGCATAATCAGTCTATCCTTTACAGCACTTTAATCTACTGATTGTATCAAATTATGAACGAATCTTCCATCCTTTGGCATTATAAGTTCATTTGAGCCAAAACGCTACTTTTGAAACAGAATTGTATTGTCATATCATCAGTATGCTAGTTGCTAGCGTCCGTTTAATAGAGATTTAAATCCTCTGTATTGAGCGTACTCTATGCTATAGTAGAGCCGATAGTTTTCAGGTTTAAGGGCATGTAGATTTGAACAGGCTGCAAAGTGTGAATCGCCCACAAAGGATTTTGATTTTTGTGTTGTTCTTCGTGGGCGGGCTGTTGTTCATCATCGCACTGTTCGTCTTTTTAGCTTTACAGTCGCTCAATACTGGGGTACGGGAACAAGCAACGGCACGAGTTGAAACAGTAAGTGTCGCGGAGTTTGCTGCGCTGCCTGACGAGGACGCCTATCCCGCTTCTGTTACTGTAGCGCCTGATGGGACAGTCTATACTGCCAGCTATGTGACTGGCGCAGTATGGGCAATCTCACCAGTCGATGGCACGGTGACGGAGGTGAACGGCACACGCGCCGCCCTAGGTTCGGTGACGGGTTTAGCTGCTGCGCCCGATGGCACATTGTACGTTGTCGATCAGCTTAATCCTGATGTGCGCGCTGCTGGCGGAAGTGTGCGGCGAATCACGGGATTACCTAATGCGCCTGTGATAAGCGACTTTGCCAATATCAACGATGCGCAAGGGTTTGTAGAGCCGGAAGCGATTACCCTTGATGCGGACGGTTACGTTTATGTCAGTGATCGGGGACGCGGGGAAGTGTGGCGATTTAACCCTGATGGCTCGAACGAGGTGCTATGGTGGAGTGCGCCCGTCGTCATTGCAGAAACGCAGCCTGCGCCGAATGGTTTGGCGTATGACGCGATACACGATGCGTTGATTGTTACCGATACGATTTCCAACGCTGTGTATCGGGTGGCAATGGAAGATGGCAGTACGACTACCCTTTATCTGCACGGAGGGCGTGCAGGTTCGCCGGGTTTTGATGGGGTAACAGTAACCCCAGAAGGACACATTTACGTTACCTTGTTGGAAGGACGAAGCGTAGCATTGCTCAACGAAAATGATGACGCGCAAACACCCGGTACATTGACGATCATTGCATCCCCCTTTAGAGGTCCGAGTGATATTGAAATCACGAGTGTTCCGACACCGCGTTTCTACGTGACAAATTTCGATCAAGTATCACTGGTGATCCCCGGTGTACGTCCACAGCTACCGTTTGCAATTGATGTGATTTATCCAGCGGCGATCCCATAAGCTCGACTTTGCACATGGATAGCTAAAAGCAAGGGAGCAGGGTAAGCTGTTTCA
>CALMZT010000715.1 GCA_937870805.1 uncultured Chloroflexota bacterium | reverse complement strand
TCAGCTACGGGGGATGTACCGCTGGAGTGGTGGCGTATACCATCGACGGCGGTGGACATGCATGGGCGGGCGGCGAACCTCCAACGGGAGTCGCGCCGATCACCGATGTCAGCGCCAGTGAACTGATGTGGGAGTTTTTCGCACAGCATTCCCGCCCTTAGTCATCAAATTTGAACTTATTTCAAAACTCAGATTCGTAGGGGACGACGTGCAAACTCCGTTTGCCTGTGTCGTCCCGCACAAAATAAATTTGAAACGATTTATAAGGCATGTGAGAGATGAGCCAACAAAAAAGTCAAACCAACAAGCTGTTAGGCTATCCAGACGACGCCCGTTTATTGATTATCAACGCCGATGATTTTGGGATGTGTCATGCGATTAATGAAGCGATTTTCCGCACGCTCAAGCACGGTGTGGTGCAATCCACGACGTTGATGGTGTCCTGCCCCTGGGCTTTGCACGCGATACATTTGCTGCAAAAAAATCCTGATCTTGCCTTCGGCGTTCACCTGACTGCGATCTGTGATGGCGCAGATTATCGCTGGGGTCCGATCACCGCCAAAGACAAAGTGCCATCGCTGATTGATGAAACAGGCTACTTCTATCGCTTCGAGCGTATGCCCGAATTTTTCGCTCAGCTCAATCTAAATGAACTGGAAGTAGAGTTCAGGGCACAGATCGAGACGGTGCTGGCAGCCAACCTCAAGCCAACGCATCTGGATTGGCACGCCTTACGCATCAGCGCGAGGACTGATATTTTCGATGTGATGATCGGACTGGCGAAAGAATACGGCTTGGCGCAGCGCGTCTACGGGCGACCTAACATTGAAAAAGTGCAGAGTCAAGGCTTTCCCACCAACGACTATGACTTTTTAGATAGCTATATGGTGGGTGCAGTGGATAAGTCAGCCCGCTTTGCGCAAATGCTGCGAGAATTACCCACAGGGTTGAGCGAATGGGCAGTCCATCCCGGTCTTGATAGTGCTGAATTACTCACCATAGAACCTGAGGGCAGCCATTCCCGTCAGATGGACTTTGATTTTTTGATGTCCCCTGAAGCCCGCGAGATCATCCAGCAGGAGGGGATTATTCTGCTGAGCTATGCACCGCTGCAAGCGGTATGGCAAGGCGCAATGAGTGAAAAGCAATGAGCAACGAGCAACGAGCAATGAGCGATGAGCGATGAGCAATGAGTTGAAAGTGCTCTGTTGCAAAAACCTTTTTCCGGTAGGGGCAAAAGGCATACCTTGCCCCTACAACAAGCAATCTTTGCAACAGAACAAGTTGAAATCGGAAAGTTAGGCGTTATGCTTTATGAAATTGGCTGCATGGTTGATCGCCTTTAGCTCAAAGGCTTGTCCGAAATTAAAAACATTTGCTTTACCTCGCCGGACGTTTTAAACGTCTGGCTAAGGGTTAGTTGGAAACCCTTGATGCTCTTTAACTATTTTAGACTTTCGCTTCACACCAGGTATTTGTGCTTGAACAAGGGGTTTAAACCCCTTGTTCGTAGGTTGCCAGGCGAAAGTCCTGTATTTAATACGGCGTATAGGCAATTGTAGGGGCAGACCAATGTGTCTGCCCACCATTAGGCGCACACGCAGGTGCGCCCCTACAGACACCTGCCTTTTACTCCGTATCTAAAAGTAAAACTGTATAAAGGGTTGTTCTCAGACTGTGCGGCAAGCATCGAACCTCTTCAGAGGTTTCCAGACGGACAGTAGCGGCGGGTTTTGAACCCGCTGCGGAGCGCTACGAACCGAAACTTAATTTAGTCCACGCTTCATCAGAAGACGCAGCTATGAGCACCCTTGACGACCTGCTCAACTACATTTTTGACAGCAAGAAACCCGCACTCTATCCTGAGTTTGAGGGTTGGGTACGAGAATCGCGTCGCTTCAAGGCATTCGCCACCAGCTATCGAGCCAAGATACGCGCGAAGCTGAAAAACGTGCAGAACGAAAGCGGCATGAAAGATGTGCGCGCAGAACTGCAAACCGCAGCACTCCTGCTGCGCGAAGAACGTTTCACCCTCGAATACGAAAAATATGCCGCCTCCAAACAGCGCGGACCCGATTTCACCGTCACCTTCAAGACGCATACCGCCTTCAACGTCGAAGTCCGCCGTATCCGCAGCGTCGAATTGGACGATGGGGACAGCGAAGCGCGTCTTGCCAAGCTGATGGCGGTGCTGTGCGATAAAGTGGGACAGATGCCGCCGCATATCGTTAACCTGCTGTGGCTGATTGCCGAACGCGAGATTTCCGAAGCCGACCTGACCCGCGCGGTGACGACACTGCGGCAACTGGCAGAACTCAAAGCCGAAGACTTCTTTGCGCGGCGCGGCTTTGAAAGCGCCGCCGACTTCCTCAAGCGCTACCGTCAATTAAGCGGGATCATTCTGCGTCAATCGGGCGAGAATGTCGTATGGCTGAACTCACTCGCGCGCCACAAAGCGCCGCCGGAAATCGTGACGGCAATCCAACGCTTAGAGACCCAATGAATTTCAAAATCGCGGAAATTTCAAATGGCTTAAGGTTTGCAGTAGGGGCAGACCAATGTGTCTGCCCACAAATGGGCGCACCATGTAAGCGAAGCGGCGTGCGCCCCTACAATCTCCGTATTCTTTGGTTAGAGAGCATAAGCTCCTTGTTCAGAGCGTACCTTGCATAATTTGTACC
>CALMZT010000714.1 GCA_937870805.1 uncultured Chloroflexota bacterium | reverse complement strand
TGTGGCAGCGCCTCATCTATCACCTGCGCGGGTCGCTGCTGCTGGCGGCGGCACGTGACGCGCAGGGTCTGTTTGGCAGTCTGGCGAAATCACTGGAACTGCCCATCGAATTGGTCAAGCTGGATGCGGCGGTGGTCTTTGCGCCCGCGCAGCCCAATTACGACATCGACATGCGCGAGTGGGTGACGTTCGCCCGCGCAGCGGAAGCAGATCGGGATGATGGGCTGGTGTTCGTGAACGCACCCATGACGGAGGTGATCCGCTAATGAGTATCGTCCGCACTTTCCTCATAGAACCCTTTGACATCATGCTGCACGCCACCGAAGAAGGCGTGCAGTCACTTCAGGCACGTTTCTCGACCTGGCTGCGAACCCTGCGCGAACCCGCACGCTTCGTCTGCTGGCAGATGCCCGCCACGCTCAATGACAAAATCAGCAGCCTGAGCCGAAAAGCGCAGGAAGTGGATGACGTGCAGCGGCGTGCCCTGCTGATGGAGTACCGCCGCCACTTCGAGAGCCTGAACGACAGCGCCGAGTACCAACGGGCGTTGTGCGGAATGGCACTGTGGAGCGATCAGAATCCGCGTGCGCTGGCAGGCGGGATGGCTTCCGCCTTTGAAAGCCCAGTCGCTGAAGGCGCGTGGCCGTCGCTGTTTGAAGGACGCTACGAAATCCGTGAAACTCCATTCTGGCATCTGGGACCCCAGGGTCGTCCCGGTGGTCGTCCCTACTGGTCGATTTTGACCAGCTACGAATTCGCTCCAGCGACCTGGAATTTCTTCCGTCCGCTGCCGCCGCTGCTGCGGCTCAACTTCCCGCTGGCGCTGTCGGTGGACATCGACAAAACCTATGACCGTAATGCCGCGATTGACGCGCTGGAAGGCATTATTCAAGCCTATCAGGTGCATCTGGCAGGCGCGACGGGCGAAGACAGCCGCTCAGTGCAGCGCATTGCCGACTGCCGCCGCGCCTTGCAGGAGATCAATAACGGCGACGCGCTTCACATGGTTCAGTTGACCATTGGCATTGCCGCCGATGACCTGAACACCCTCAAAGAGCGCGTGCAAACCGTTATCAACGAAACGCGGGCGTGGTTCTCACTGCGGCAGGAAGTCGGTGAGTTACTTGCCCGTTCCGTCGGCTTCTTCACCGCCAAACGAACGAAAGACATCAATGTGCCAACCACCACCTGGCCCGTGACCTCACGCGAACTGGCCGTGATGCTGTCGCCGTTGGGTTACCGCAAGCTGTCGGCGACGGACGGCATCCTGCGCGGGGAGGCGGTGGGCGCATCCTACCCCGTCTTCCATAACTCGTGGCGCGATAAACGCGCCACCCACGAAATCTGGGTCGGGGTATCAGGGTTCGGCAAAACGTTTGGTTTGAACTGCTATCTGACGCGAGAATACGCCGAAAATGGTATTCCCTTTGACCTGCTCGAACCGATGGGACATGGACGGCACATCGCCGATGCCTTTGGCTTGCCCTGGTACGTGATGAGCGCGAAGGCGACCAAACTCAACCCGCAGGATGTGATGTTCCCCACTCTCATCGAGCAAGTTTCGCACGTCACGCGCATCTACGAAACGGTGCTGGGGCGTTCGCTGTCGGGCGCGCAGCGCGAGAATCTCGAACGCGGTCTGCTGGGCGAGGCGCTGGAAATCCTGTATCGCGGCTTCCCCGACTTGAACCGAGTCTCCCCCGAACTCGCGCCGACCTGTGATGTGGTTTGCGATGTCCTGTCCGGGCTGGGTGACAAAGAAGCGACCAAACCCATCGCCAAAAATCTCGCCGACGAGATTGCCGGTCTTTGCACTTGCTCGGGTCCCTGGGCGGAATTCCTCAACGGGGCGACCAACGTGGATTTGTCGCGCGGTGGTAGGCAAACGATTCAACCGCGCGTGTTCAGCTTCCACGAACTGGAAAGTGACCCCATTTTGCAGGCACTGGCGTACACGCAGGTCTTGAGCGCCATCCGGCGTGACAGCCTGATCGATGAGCAGCCACGCATCATCGCGGTGGATGAGGTCTACCGCCTGATGCGCCATCCGTCGCTGCTCGATTTCCTGATTGAAGCTGCCAAGACCTTCCGCACCCGTAGAAAAAAGCTCGTTTGTGTGGATCAGTGGAGAGCGAATTCAACGCGAATTGTGGCACATCTGTGCTAGAGGTGGACTGCTCCGCCTGATATTCGGCTGTGTCGCACCAGCGGGCATGGCGGTTGTAGGGTTTCTTGCCCGCGTAATCTTTATACCAGCAGCCATTCCCAAATTTGTAGGCGTAACGCTCCTGCAACGAACGCCAGTTGTAGTCGGGAAATGCTTGCAGGATTTGCCACTGATCTACCCCGGTTTCAATCATCTCCCGCAGCTTCGTCAGATCGTCCTCGTCCCAGAAATAACCTGTGCTTTTATGGGTGGTGCTGCGCTCTGAGGTGCTGCCATCGCGCCAGTGAACAGTGATATGCTTCGTGTGCCGTGTCACCTTGCTGATCTTGATATAACGGGCAAACTGCTCGAACAGGTCGCGTTTTTCCTCACGCGGCACATCGTCCCAGCGGTTGATGATAATCTCCAGCACCGGACGGGCTTCGACCAGCGAACGCGATTTGTGTTCATTGGACTGGATGTGATGCAGTTCGGCGCGTAAGCCTTCCAGTTCGTGTTCAGCCGCTTCATAGCGTGCCTGCGCTCGCGCCACCATCTCCGGGTGGGTCAATAAGCCCAGACTGGCGATGATGTTGTCTTTAGCCTGGTCTGCCTGCCGGATGGCTGCCTGCACCCGCCGCACATCTGCCTGATCCACATTCTCCAGACTCGCCAGTGCTGCCTGCCATAAATTCTCGTCAATCGTAGTCGCATGGAGCCGCTCCAGCAGCATTTCATCCACCAGACCATCGACAATCGAGGCTTTGATGTTCCAGACGTTTGAACGATAGGGATACTCTGCCAGTTGGTACTTGTAGTGCTTCGCTTCCGTCGCCCATGAGCATGTCAGCCGCCGGTGGGGATACTCTGGCAGATC
>CALMZT010000713.1 GCA_937870805.1 uncultured Chloroflexota bacterium | reverse complement strand
GGTACAAGCGCCTGCCGGAGTAGGCTTCTCGCTGCTGGCATGGATGGAGTTGACATGACGTTTAACGATCCGAGAAGATTGCAGACCCTGACTAATTTCGAGACACTGCTCGATTATCTGCGTGATGAACTTGGGTGGCCGATTGAGGTTGAAGACCTTGACGAGGCGACCTTTGAGTATTCCCCTCAAGAACTAAACATCAATCCGCGTTATGCGGCACGAATTACCACTATCAAGCAGCTTCGCCCGTTAGTGGATAATCAAGTCTGGGGCATTTTCTTTGTCGAATTCGACAACAACCGATTGCCGGTGATGGCTTTGCGGCGCATTCTGCAATCATTGGCTGTATCCCGTCGGCAGCGTGACGCAAGCATCCCTGCGTGGAAACGTGAAGACCTGCTGTTCATCTGTGTGTATACCAGCGCGGCAGAAGGCAAAGTTGGGCAGCGGGGCATTACCTTTGCTCACTTCCGCGATGAGCCGGGCAGCCAAGCGGAACTGCGGACGTTCTCATGGGACAGCCGCGAAACACACTTCTACTATATTCGCAATCTCAATCTGAGTGGTATGCGCTGGCCTGCCAATGACCGCGATGCAAATATCTGGCGTGAGCAGTGGCGGCGTGCATTTACTGTTCGGCATCGCTATACCATTCGCACATCCGAAAAACTCGCCAGCCAGATGGCAAAGCAGGCGGTGGTTATTCGTGAACTGGTGGATGATCTCTATGAAGCAGAGGGCGAAAAAGGCGCACTGCACAGCCTCTATGAACGTCTGCGAATAGACTTGCTTCACGACTTACAGCCCGCTGATTTTGGGGACATGATCGCCCAGACGATCACCTATGGCGCTTTCAGCGCGGCGGTGCAGAACCAGCGTGAGCAGCCACCGAAGGAATTCTCGCTGGATAAACTGGCAGATTTCATCCCCGACACCAACAGCTTTCTCAAACGGATGTTGGAGACGCTGACCACAGAGGGCAAACTCGATCTTGATGAGTTAGGTGTTGGTGAACTGGTCGATTTACTGCGACAGATTGACCTTCAGGCGATTACACGCGATTTTGGCAGGCAGACAGGCAGCGGCAGCGAAGACCCTGTAGTGCATTTCTACGAACAGTTTTTGAACGAATATGACCGCCAGCAGCGCGTGCAGCGCGGCGTATTCTACACACCTGATCCTGTGGTGGAATATATCGTCAGCGCGATTGACCAGATTCTCCAGCGCCCCGCCGAAGAAGGTGGTTTTGGCATCCGTGATGGGCTTTCCAGCGATACCACTACTGACAAAGGCGAACCTATTGTTCAGATTCTAGATCCTGCTACCGGAACAGGGACGTTTCTGGCACACATCATCGACCACATTGCGCGTAAGAAGAACCCACGCGGGCAACCGACTGACGTATGGAACACTTATGTAGCAGGAAACTTGCTTAAGCGGTTGAACGGTTTTGAGTTGATGATGGCTCCGTACACCATTGCTCATCTGAAGCTAGGGTTGAAATTAGGGCAAACTGGCTACACCTTCGGTACAGGGGAGCGCCTGCGAGTATTCCTGACTA
>CALMZT010000712.1 GCA_937870805.1 uncultured Chloroflexota bacterium | reverse complement strand
CGTTGTAAATCTACCACCATTCGTCAATCCACAGGGGGTTTGCGTCTAGCCCGCGCGCGCCAATCCATGTCACCAACAGCAGCAGCGGGACGAGCCAACTCCATTTGGGCAGCTTCAAAGCGTTTCCTTAGTGGTAGATGTGAGGTGCGACATGCATCGAGGTGGGTTTATTGGCTCATGAGTTTTTTGGAGAAATGGCTTAATCGGCGGGCTTTGACATCCTCTGCGCCAGTTCCACCAACTCCATGCCTGCGGGAAGTTCGGCACGCCAGAAGATCGCTGTGTCGAGTGCGAAGCCCGACAGAAGCGTGGAGACAAAGCGCCCTCGTTCATCCAGCCCTATGCGTTGATAATGCTGTTCACCGTCTACATCACGCAGCACATAAAAGTCGGTTTGCTTGCGAATGGGGTCGATACGCCAGTATTCGCGCACACCTGCCGCTTCGTATTGGCTGAACTTTCCACCATAATCGCGCTTGGTGCTTTCGGGCGACACTATTTCAATGCAAATGTCTGCCGCGCCTTCAAGATACGTTGGCTTGATACGATGCACGTTTTCATTGAACACAATCATCATATCCGGTTCACGCGCGGGCTGATCGTCGTCGATATACATCGGAACGCCCGCTAAAAGCAGTTTACCAATTTTTGCCATGCCGAGATACAAATGCAGCAGAGCGACCAGGAAGGCGAGAATTTCTTGATGGAGGGTGTTATTAGACATGACGATCACGTTTCCCATGAGCCACTCGGAATGCTTCCCATCAAACTGCTTTAAGTAGTCTTGAAAACTGATGCCCGTTGCTGCGAATTCGCTTACATCCTCATCAGTAAAATCGACAATCGGCGTTTCCATATGCAATCCTCACTCAAATTTGGATGAGATTTGTCTCGTCACTATTTCACTCATCTCTTGGCGAACTTGGCGACTTGGCGGTTCAAATATTCCCTACGCCCGCCGTCTTCGCAACACGGGACCCATCACTGTCGGCACGCGCATCCGGCGGTGATACACCTGCCACTCAATCAACAGGATCAACAGCGCCAGCAGCGCCGCAAGGGGCCAGAACTCAAACTGTCCGAGTTCTTCGCGCTGTGCCTGTTCTACCACCGTATCGCCCAGCGCGATTTGTGTACGCGGCTCAATATTGCTTTCACCCGCGTCAAATAAATTGACAGCGAACGGCGCGCTTTCTAACACGTCACTGCCATTGAGCACTTCCAGCGTATACAGCCCGATCATTTCTGTCTCGGCGTAAATCAATATCTCGCGGTCAAGGCTGATGTCGCGCGTCGTGGCGTCGGGGCGCGTGACACGCAGCAGCGTCGCGCCCGCTTGCGGACGAATCGCCAGCGACTGCCCGACATCCAAGCCGTTGGGCACATTAATGGCGCTGCGCGGCGTGAACCATTCCATCAGGTTCGACATCAGAATGGGGTAGGTCAATTGCAGCGGCAAATCTGACTCGTGCAGATCGAACGTCAGAATAGCAATCTGGCGTCCGCCTGTTTCGCCTGCCAGCAGCAGCGGACCGCCGTCGGTACGAATCAGTGTTTGTGCCCAATCGGCTGTGATATTGCGGAAGTTGAGCACGTTAATGTTGCTGAAATCGACAAATGCCATGCGCGGGTCGTTGACCTCCACAACGGGGTTGTCGATGTTCTGGCTGCTTGCGCCGACGGTAAACAAGGAAGTCGAAGTCGGCGGGTTGATAATCAGCAAATCAGCTTGGGGCAGTGTATCCGGTAGCCAGCCATCGAATACGTAGAGATCAAATGGCTGTTCTGGCACGCCACGCGCGATATCGCCCTGAAACGCCTGAATGCCCGGCAGATAGCGCAGCACTTGCTCCAAAAATAAATTACCATCACTCATCATCAGCACGCGCCGCACGCCGCTGCCGCTGGAAATGGCATACGCCGCGTTGTCTTCCGCCAGATAATCGGGCACGGTTGAATCGGTGGGCGTTGTTAGGTTCGCCTGTATCGTGCTGAAACCTTCAGGCAGCGCCTGCGACACCAGCGGGAAATTACCGTTCGCGGGAATCGTTAAACGTTGGGAGTCCAGCAGCGTCTCATCAACACGCAGACTGAAAATCACGTCGGCATCGGTGCTGCCGTAATTGGTCACTTGTGCGAACAACTCTGGCGCTTGTCCAGCATTCGTGCGTGTTGCCAGCGCTGTGATCGCCAAATTGCTGTCAGATTGTCCCACGGGCAGGTAGCGTACTTCGCCGGGAATTGCGGGTAGATTTTC
>CALMZT010000711.1 GCA_937870805.1 uncultured Chloroflexota bacterium | reverse complement strand
AAGGGGTTTAAACCCCTTGTTCACAGGTTCACGGTGCGTAACGTCAGTGAGTAAAATAGATCAGGAAAATAGATGACCAACTAAGGGGGGAATCTTATGCCGTCTACCAAAGTCAATGATATTCAAGTTTATTATGAACTGCACGGGGCTGAGGGAAAGCCTGTCATTTTGTTTCTGCATGGGTTAGGCTCAAGCGTGCGCGATTGGGAGTTTCAGCTTCCGTATTTCACGAATGACTACCGCGTGCTGCTGGTGGATATGCGCGGGCATGGACGTTCAGACAAGCCCAAAGGTCCTTATACAATGCCGCTGTTTGCGCGTGATGTCGTTGCGCTGCTCGATCAGCTTAAAATCGACAGCGTGCATCTCGTCGGCTTGTCGATGGGCGGAATGATCGCGTTTCAACTGGCGGCAGATTACCCACAGCGCATTCGCAGCATGACGATAGTGAACAGTGGTCCCGCCGTGATCGTGCGTACTTTCAAGGAGAGAGTGGGGATTTGGATGCGCTTTTTCATTGTACGCACGATGGGAATGCGCAAAATGGGCGAAACCCTTGCGCCGCGTTTGTTTGTCGAGGCGAATCAGGAAGCGCTACGTCAGACGTTCATCAATCGCTGGGCAGAAAATGACCCGCGCGCCTATCTAGATACGCTGCGCGCGATTGTGGGCTGGAGCGTGGACGACAAAATCAACAAGATGGCGATTCCGACGCTCGTCGTGGCATCTGACAAAGATTACACGCCGCTCTCATTGAAAGAAGCCTACATTGCACGAATGCCGAAGGCTTCTTTAAAAATTATCGAGAACGCGCATCACGCCGTTGCAACGGAGAAACCCGACACCTTTAACGAGGTTGTGCGGCAGTTCATTCAAGCGCAGTAGTGTAACCCCTATCCAACATCACAAGGGTAGGTATTTAATGCAGAGAAATTGAGCGCACGCCATGACCTCACCCTCAATCCCTTCACAAGGGTAGGTATTTAATGCAGAGAAATTGAGCGCACGCCACGACCTCACCCTCAATCCCTCTCCCATACGGGGGCGTTACTGTAGTCGTAGATTTGTGGCGGAAGAGGGACTTAAAAACTTCGCGTTGTGGATGGTTTGCGCATCAAAATAGGCTCAAGGGCGACGTACCAGTTTGATTCTGACTGAAAACTGTCAACTGAAAACTGTGAACTTGCATTAGAACCTGTCTGAAAATTCAATTTCTAACCGCCAAGACGCCGCGTTGAGTACAACGATGTTCGCCAGGAGAAAAAGAAAATTTGAACCACCGAGACGCCGAGAACACTGAGAAAATAGCGAGAAGAACTGCGTCTTTACATCATTCGATATTACATCTCGAATTATCAGACAGCTTCTGATGCGGAATAAGGTCTAGACCAATTGCTTTAAGTCGCCAACCGTGCGTGTTACATCCAGGAAAATCAAACCGAGTTTGGCGTCTTTACGTGCCAGCACCGTCAACACGGCTTCTTCCCCTACAGCGGTGAGGATGACGTAGCCGTTTTCACCCTTGACCATCACCTGTTCCAGTTCACCGCGCCCCAATTCGGAGGAAATACGCTCACCCAGTGAGAGCATTGCGGCAGACATCGCGCTCACGCGGTCTTCCTCAATATTGGAGGGCAGCGAAGACGCCATGCTCAAACCGTCCACGCTGACAATCGCGGCGGCTTCCACATCCCCTGAGCTTGCCTGTAAATCACGCAGGCGTTCTACCAGTTGTTCGGTACGTGACTTCGCCACGGGTTATCTCCTGTTCGCTTCAAATCAATGTCATTCCGATTGTACTATAACACAGATTCAACGCCAATAAGTTGACTTTGATGTTACAGTAATTTAGGGAAAACCTGGGAGGGAATCAAAAGGCGACTGCCCAATGAGCAGCCGCCTCGTGTCTGATCGCGCTGGTAGAATTAGCCTTTGGCTTCGAAGTCGTCGTCACCAGGGGTGATTTCACGCACAACTTCGATCTTCAAGCGGGCGACGAGCGCACCGACTGCTGCCAAACCAGCGAACACGGGGCTGTACAGCACCAGCACACCGCCGACGACTGCCCCTGCTGTCATGGGAATTTCGAGCAGTGAACGTCCTTCGGCATTGCGGATGATAATACGGCGCACGTTGCCTTCTTCAATCAAACCCTTAACACGTTCCACAAGATCCTTACCTGCGAGTTCCAGTTCCTCGGTAATGGGACGTGAACTGCTTTGTGGAGTCTGTTGGTCACTCATGATACGTTTCTCCCTTATTTGGTAGTTGAGTAATCTATCATTAAATACGCAAAACGCGCGAAAAAGTTTTACGCCGCTACGCATTGGTACTAATGTAACTGAATTTGCGTAAAAAAATCGTCAACTTTCTTTTAATGTTTATAATAGAGTCTAGAACACAAGGCAAACGCTGGAGATGAACCTCATGAGACGACGTTATTTGCGCTTATTCGTGTTTTTTCCCGCTGTCCTTTTGTTGGTAATCGGTACGCTGCTCGTACCGCAATCGACAAAGGCGCAGACTTTTGGCAGTAATTGGTCAGCAGTGTACTATCCATCGCAGAGTTTTAGCGGTAGTCCGACGGTGTCGCGCGTTGAAAGTGCCATCAACTTCAACTATGGCGCGGGCAGCCCCGACCCTATAATCCCTGCCGATAACTTTTCAGCGCGCTTCACTGGTACGCAGACCTTCACGGCAGGCACATACACGTTTACACTCACTCGTGATGACGGTGCGCGTGTGTATCTGGACAGCCAGCTTATCCTGAATCATACGGAAGGGGGCGTGGGTACTTTCCAGACGACGATCAGTGTTGCGGCAGGCGCGCACAACATCGTCGTCGAATTCATTGAAGCATCGGGCAACGCGCAGATTTCCTTCAGTTGGCAGCAGGTCGGCTCCAGTATTGGCGGCGGCGCTGGTGGGGGCACAATCACCTATGGACAAACGGTCACTGGAACCATTACGTCAGGCGGCACCAACACATGGACTTTTACTGGAAATGCCGGAGATGTCATCACGATTGCCGTCAACGCTGGCTCACCGCCAACGCTTGACCCAACAGTTACCCTGAATGGACCGTCTGGTAATCAGCTTGCTTTTAACGATGACATTACCGACAATGTAAACCTCAACTCGCTTATTTCAAACTTCACCTTGCCGCAAGCGGGAACGTATACCATCATCGTTGCGGGCTTTGGGGGCACAGCAGGTCCTTATACGCTGACGCTAACGGGCACGACAGCGCAGGCGGCGATCACAGCACAGGTCGTGCGTGTACGTGGGTTATCGGTGCGTACAGGTCCATATCTTGGTGCGACATTCATCACAGCGGCACGTCCGGGCAATAACTATGGTGTGATCGCCCGCAACCGAGACGAAGGCATCTATACGTGGTACCTGCTGAATGTGCCGATTGGTCAACCCTCAAGCACCACAACTGTCGATACCAGCAGCTTAACTGCTATTCCCGGTGTCGCCACATTACCAGCAACGCCTGTCGCACAGCAGTACTTGCAAGGGTGGTCATCGGGACGTTATCTGGAACTGACAGGTGATCCGAACGCCGTACCTATTCGCACGACGATTTTTGATCAGATTGATGGCGCAGCCGAAGTAGGGGTACTTGCTATCCCACGCGCGCCGATGAATTTACGCCGCCGCCCAAGCACGCGCACACAGGTCTTTGCGCAAGTACCCTGGGGAGCAGTGGTGCCAATTATCGGACGGACTGTGCAAGGTGCTGATAACTTCTGGCTGCAAGTGCGCTATGATGGTATCGTTGGTTGGATTTTCGCGCCGTATGTCACTATTCGCGGTGATGTAGACGCTGTACCTATTCACTAAGGCTATGTTGAGGGGCAGTCCACAGATTGCCCCCTTTTAAAGAAGGACATTCATGCCCAGAAAGATTCTGTACATTGATGATAACCCGCAAAGTATTGTCCTCGTCAGCAAGTGGCTGGCGCAGGCAGGCTATGAATTCAAGGGGGCATCCAGCGGTGAAGAAGGTATCACACAGGCAGAGGCGTACACCCCTGAATTGGTTCTCATCGATATTGATCTCGGCGATATGACCGGAATTGAAGTGGTTCAGAAGCTGCGCAAGCTGCCGGGTTTTGCCACTATACCGTTCGTCGCGTTCACGGGTAACGTGCGCCGTGTTGATCGGGAACATTACCTCGCGAACGGTTTCGACTTCCATTTAGGCAAGCCTGTGACCCAAAGAGAACTGCTCAACGTCCTCACACAGTTACTCGACAAATGATGTACAGTTAACCCTTCAACCTCAGAAAGCCCAAACGAGCTGCGTAAAATCCTGCGCGGCTCGCTGCACGCTATACGCAGGAAAATCCAGTGGTATAATCCGCGCCAACTTCTAGCATGGAGCAGCACAATTGGTCAAATTCATGATTGTCTTCCGCAAGCCTGCGCCCAATCAACTGGAGGCTTTCGAGAACGTCTACAATGACTTCCTCGCGCTGGTTGAGCGTATGCCCCTCATCACGCGGCGGCAGGTAAACAGCGTCCTCGGCAGCCCGTTCGGCGAGTCTCCCTACTATCGTGTGCTGGAAGTCTACTACGATGATTACGCCAGAATGCAAGAATCGCTCACCTCACCGCTTGGACAAACGGCGGGCGGCGAACTGCGGCGTTTGCCAGCAGGTGCGTTTGAAATGCTGTTTGCCGAGGTCTATGAAGAGGGCGGGGGCAGTACACCGAACAGTTAGTTAGCAATGAGCAATGAGCAATCAGCAATGAGCAATGAGTGAAATGCAAGTCACTCTTGAATATGATAGCTAGCACTAAACACTAGGAACTGAAAATGAAAGCACTGGTAGAACGTATACGCGCTGAAGGACAGAACCTTGGCGACGGTATCCTGAAGATCGACAGCATCCTCAACCATCAAATCTACCCTGACTTGATGCTGGAGATGGGCAAGGAGATGGCGCGCCACTTTGAAGGTGTGCCCGTAGACCGCATCCTGACGGTGGAGATCTCCGGTATCGCACCCGCGCTGATGACAGGATTGGCGATGGGCGTGCCTGTGGTATACGCGCGCAAGGTCAAGCCGATCACGATGGCGGGTCCGGTGTTCCTGGAGACCGCGCCCAGCCACACGAAGGGCATGGAAGTGAACCTGCTGGTGTCGGCGGAGTTCCTGCACGCGGGCGAGAAGGTGCTGATCGTGGATGACTTCCTGGCGACGGGCAAGACGCTGATGGCGCTGGCACGCATCGTCAAGAGTGCGAGGGCGGAGTTGGTGGGCGTGGGAGCAGTGGTGGAGAAGACGTTTGAGGGTGGGCGCGAACTGCTGCGCAAAGCGGGCTACACGTTCCCCATCGTGTCGCTGGCTGCCATCACGAACATGTACGGGGACACCATCAACGTCGTCAGCCCGGAAGAAGCCGACCTCAACGCGAGTCGATAAGGTGTGCTAGTCAATCCTAAGACTCAAATTTTAGCCTGCAAAAACACATTTATCAGAGTAATGTTTTATTCATTCTGTGAAACATAAAGGGAGCGCGTGCTGAGGTTTTTTGCAATCCAAACCCCATTCTAACATCAACGTGAGATGTAAGCGGGAATAACAGTAAGGCATCAGGGAATTTACAAAGTTGTTAGTCATTAGTCGGTAGTCGATCATCTTTAGTCGATAGTCATTGGTCAGTGGCTCGGTGGGTGACATGCAAACTCCTTTCGCTATGTGAGAGCATAGCAGAAAAAGAGGTGCATTTGGGTTTCTTTTGACACTTTAATGCATAGTGTAATGTTAGAGAGTAGTCGATAGTCACCAGTCGATAGCTGGTTAGAGCGTGCATTCGCCAGGACCTCACGCCCGTAGTCTTCACAAGGGTAGGTATTTTGTGGAGTGACGAAAAGTTGTCGAGCGTCCGCTTTGACCTCACCCCAAACCCCTCTCCCACAGCGCAAAATGGGATGGCTTGGGAACTTGTGTGGCGCGGGAGAGGGGCTTCAATACTCGCGCGGCGAACGTTTGTACATGAAAATAGGCTTAGAACCTGTTTGGAAATTCAATTTCTAACCGTAAAGGCGCAGAGGACGCAAAGAGGAAGGAAATTGAACCACCGAGAACACCGAGAAATTTTAGAGAAAAAGCTGTGAAATTGTGTCTCAGTAAACATTACATCTCG
>CALMZT010000710.1 GCA_937870805.1 uncultured Chloroflexota bacterium | reverse complement strand
TTTGCAAAGAGTCAACATTACGGGGTATTCTACACGCTTACCTGCTGTGCTCCATGCGCCGCCGCGGATTTCTGCGCGTTTAACTGCCAAGGTGTTAATTACGATTAAACTCTCCGTTAGGTTAAGTTCGACCCCAACTTTTTGAAACTTTATCATGAATTCAACGTCGGTACCTTCACTCTGTTTTGCCAACAGATCCACCATCTGATACAACTGGTCGAAATACACAGGTATAATCTCAAGTACCTTAGAGCGTCGGGCGGTTTTGTGCATGTTGGAAATAGTCTTTTTGTTCAACCCGGCGTATATAATCAATTCGTCAGTTGATACATCTGGGTGAAGAAATTCCTTCCTGTACCAGTCGATGCCTATATCTTGATTCCTGAGTTTAGCCTCAACAACCCTTTTGAAGAAATCAATCGCGTGTTGGAGAAACTCGGCATTGATCCATTCAACAATTTCTCCTCGATAGTCTTGTCCTTGCAACAACTTGCGGATAATTCTTTGGGTAACGATATTGGTGAGCCTCATGAAGATTGGCTCGCTAGTTTTTGAAAATCTTCCAACGATAAGAAACGTGCTGGTTGTCTAAATAAAGACTCTCTACCTAAGTCCTGTCGTATCCTTTCAAAATAGCGTTCTTCTTTCTCCGTAAGGAAAAAATGACGTTCTAAATTTTCTGCGGCACGACCAAGTGTTCCACTTCCGCCGAAGGGGTCAAAGACTAAATCACCTAAAAACGAGTAATAGCTAATCACGCGATTGCACAACTCAATCGGAAACACCGCGCTATGGACGCGATCAAAGGTCGGATCAATTTGCCACAAATTGGATGTAGCATAGCCATCTTTGACTTTACTATGCTGTACTGTTTCGTGTGCGTATTGGTGGATATTCCAGTCTAAAAGCTTGTCAGTTTTCTTGCGATAGACCATCAAATATTCTGTCACCGGGTTGGGCTTATAGCCTAATGGTTTACGATGTTGTAGAAATCCAGCATTGCGATTCTTGACACTGGTTTCCGGTTTTGCCCAAACAATGTCGTCTATGAATTCCCATCCCATTTTCGTAAGGCGCGGATGAATATCAAATGGAATAGGATAACGCTTGCTGGAATGCGCTCGGCTTACACGAGGAACAATGACTGGCGACGTGTTGAGAATAAAAAAACGCCCCTCCTTGGTGACGCGATGCACTTCTCGAAAAACCTCTGTGAGGAAGTCTAGGTACACCTCATAGCTTTCATAAATGGAATAATCACGGGCGTTATAATAAGGCGGTGAAGTAAAAGTGAGGTGAATGGCTTCGTCAGGAACGCACTTCAGCACATCACGCACATCGCCCAACACTACAACGTTTTTCATAAAATCCGGCGATAGAGGATGTGGTACTTGTTTTGCTTCTCTATGATTTCCATTGATAGAGAATTCTTTTGAAATGACAGATTGGATGATTTCATTAGGATGTCGTCGCAATTTGCGGAGTGCAATGTCAACCTGTGATTTACGCTTAAAAACTAATAGTCCACGTATCGCCTGAAGAACGACTTTAGGATCGGAGTCATCAAGTAGCTCGATAAGAGAATCTATGGCGTCTTCGGTCCTCATTCTACCAATGGAAGATACCGCTTCACGTCTCACCATGGAATTAATATCGCTTTGCGCAACATTGAATAGAACATCCAAGTATTTAAGGTTTTTGAGTTTTCCTAAAGTTTTGACGACCCATAACCTGATTTGATCGCTGGAGTTTGGCAGTAAGTGAAGGAGAGAATCACCATCAAACCCAACAGGAAGATGACCAAGATTCTCCAAAATAAATAAGGTTTCACGATTGTCTTTAGTGTCACGCAACAGTTGATACAGTGTCGAAAGATTGTATTTCTTTAGATCTTCAACAGTTTGTTTCGTAAGCATACGACGTTTTCCAAACAAATACAGAGATTAACTGACCTTTATTATGCCTCGATTTCTTTGTCACCGACAGCGCGTGAGAGGGGATTTACACCTCAACCATTTCCACTTCCACTGCTTTTTTCTTTTGCCACAAGCGCGGCATGAGCACAAAGCCAACTGCTGCCAGCAGCGCCGCCGTCGCCGCACCGTACCAGATGGCTGATGGCGCAAAGGTGTCACTGAGCACACCGCCGACTAACGGACCAATACCCGCACCCACCATGAACAACAGCGTGAAGATGCCCATGTAACGCGCGCGCATGTCGGGCGGTGCCATGTTGGCGACCTGTGCCGTTCCCGTTGGCATGACCATCAGTTCGCCAATCGTCACAATGACCATTGCCAGCGCGAAGTGCGCCATCTGTGATGACAAGCCCAAGCCCAGCAGCCCTGCCATGTAAAACAGCGCGCCTATCGACAGCACCACAAACGGCGGATAACGTTTGGTGAGGCGCGTCATGCCAAATTGTAACAAGACGACCATCGTGGCATTGATCGATACCAGTAAGCCGTATTCACTTTCGATCAAGCCGTAATTTTCTTTGATATAAACCGCTAACAGGGTGAACACCAGCGCGATTCCGATTTCCAGCAAGCCAAACACCACACAGAAGGCGAGGAAGCGCGTGTCGCGGATAATCGCGCCGAAGCCCGCGCCCGTCGGTTGATCGTCGCTGGTTCTGCGCGCGAGGGTTTCCTGCACGAAGAAGATCACCGGAATCGTTAGCAGGAAGTTGATGGCTGCCGTGCCGAAGTAAGCGTAAAGCCGCGACTGTGCAATGAGCACGCCGCCGATCACTGGAGCGATGGCAATGGAGATATTGGAGACAGTACGCACGATGGCGTAGGCGTCGGTGCGCTTGTCAGGTTCAACGAGGTCAGCAGTCATAGCATTGGTGCCGATGTAAAACACAGGCTGTGTGATGCCGTAGACGGCGATCAACAGTGCCCACTGCCACAAAGTCGTCGCCTGGCTCATGGCAATCAACACCACGCCGTAAGCTCCACTGCCGATCAGCATCGCCCGTTTGCGCCCGAAACGATCCATCAAGGCGCTGATAAACGATGTGCCGAGCAGACTTGCCGCCGATTGAATGGACAGCATGGCAGCGATTTGCGACAGCGGCGCGCCCGTTTGGTCACGCACGAACACGCTGATGAAGGGCCAGATCAGCGCTGCGCCAATGCGGTTGATGAAGAACAAAACCATCAGCACCCAAAAGGCACGCGGGAAAGACGACAGCAGTTTAGACAAGCAGGTGAATCCTTGAATGATTGAGCGATGCTGCGAGGTGTGTACTCTCAATGATGCACGATTTTACAGCGCGATTGAAGAGGCGATGGACTTATAAAGTTTACAGTTGTCAGTTGACCATCTGGAAGTTGTGTCGCAAACAACATTGAGTCAACGCAATGATGAACCGCTATCCTAAGCCAATCAGCCAGTGAGTTTCAAAAGGGTGGTATACTTGTCTTGAAGATTGCCGCTGTGGGTTTAACGATAACCCTCCCCCTAATCCTCAAAGTTGCCCGACATCTGGTCTCGCAAATCACACTTCTAATTCATACAGCGCCGTATCGAATGCGGTGTAGTTCAAACTGAACGTTAGAGAAGGATAACATGCCTGAATATCTAGTCAGTTTCACTGACAAAATGGGAAGCGATATTGTCGTGATTGGCGGTCCCGGCTGGGTGTACAGCACAGACGAGGCTGGATTCCTGATCCAGCGCAGAAAAGCCGACTTCTATGTACAAGTAGGAGATGATAAGGTAATGGTGAGAGCAATTCCACATGAAAAATTTGGACGGCATTGGGATTTAACCACTGAAACCGAGGACAGCCCCTTTAATGACCTGGCTGAGCTGCCTGTTCGTCACACCATATAACATCACAGGTATGCCACTGTCACAGCAGTCATCATTTGTTGGGGTGAAGTAGCATCCGCCCCAACAAAACCTGGATGATCGCTTGTTAGCTCGTTCTATCATAGAATTGATGGAAAGGTGATTAACCCGGCATTGCAGGTGCATGGGTGGCTTGCTAGGTTGCCCTGACGATCAAGGTGTAATTACCAACTGACGTTACGCAGTTGACCGCTCTGGGTTTTGAACCCAGAGCTAGTAGAGATTGGTAAACCTCTGAAGAGGTTGAAAAACCGCAGCACCCAATCCGTTCACGGGTTTCCAAATCACAGAGCGGGCAGTTTTGAACTGCCCGCCTGAAGTTTGGCAGATATTGCAAAGAGAAAGACCTTTGGTCATGCTTGAGTTAGAAAGCAAAAGCAGATCAGAGGT
>CALMZT010000709.1 GCA_937870805.1 uncultured Chloroflexota bacterium | reverse complement strand
GCCAACCTTCGTTTGGTTGTGAGCGTTGCCAAGCGCTACATGGGACGCGGCATCAACTTTCTCGATCTCATTCAGGAAGGCAATATTGGCTTGCTGCGCGCGGTTGCCAAGTTCGATCATACCAAAGGCTTTAAATTCAGCACGTATGCGACGTGGTGGATTCGACAGGCGATTAGCCGCGCGATTGCCGACCAGGCCCGCACCATCCGTATCCCCGTTCACATGGTCGAAACGATCAATCGACTCATGCGCGTTCAGCGCCAGCTTATTCAGGAACTTGGCGCAGAACCAACGGCTGAACAAATTGCGCTCGAAATGGACTTTTTGACGGCGGAAGAAACCGAAGCCATCAAACTGCTGCGCCGTAAAGGGATGCGCCTCGATCCCGGCTTGACGCGCAAATTGCGTCGGGCAGCCCAGAAAGTTCGCAAGATCATGCGTATCAGTCAGGAACCGATGAGCCTCGAAATGCCGATTGGTCAAGAGGACAGCAGCTTATTAGGGGACTTCATCGAAGACGACAAAGTGATGGGTCCAGTGGACGCCGCCAGCCGCCAGTTGCTTAAGGAGCAGATTCGCTCAGCGCTCGGCGTATTGAGTGATCGTGAGCGCGAAGTGCTGGAGATGCGCTTCGGCTTAACGGACGGGCAAGATCACACACTGGAAGAAGTAGGCAGACATTTCGGCGTCACACGTGAGCGTATCCGCCAGATCGAAGCCAAAGCGCTGCGTAAACTGCGCCATCCGACGCGCAGCCGTCAACTGCGCGATTATCTGGAAATGTAGTACAGGAATATGATAGACGGCGGGAACGTAGTATACTCCCGCCGCTTTTCCTCGATGAGCCTTGAAATGCATCACATACCTAAACTATAATTGTCATATTATGTTGGTACTCCGTTACTTGTTAGAACGTTGAGTCATCGAATTCGTTCATTGAACCCTATAAGCAATCATACGAGACTGCTACCGGGCTGGCTCGTTTTTTCTATTTGTGTCACAGGAGGCGTGTAATTTCATGCCGAGTCATCCTTGGGCGCGCAATTTCAGCGTCGAAAAAGGCGATCTTGATTATTTAACGAACCTCCTGCTTGAAAAGGAAACCCCTCTCAGCACTGAAGCGCTGGCGCGTGAGCTTGTCGACAAACGTTTGACGCGCGAAGCCGCCGACATCAAGGAACGCTTTAAAGACACCCAGCTTTATAATCCCTCTCGCGCTTATGAAGTGGGGCAAAAACTGCTTTTTCAAGCCTTTGACTATGCACCTGGGACTGTAGTGAACGTGCGTCCCGGCAACAATCATGAGTATGGCACATTTAACGTCATTGGCGTCAAATTTGATGACAACGACAAAGTACGCGAATTCGCCTCTGAACTCAGCACCCCGCATAAGCTGACACAGGAAAGCACCAACGGCGATAACCCCCTCACAGCGACCCCCGAATACACAACAGACGAAATTATCAGTAACTGGCGTGGCGATATTGTGCCTGTGTTGGAAAAAGTGTTAGCGGCTTCTAGCGATCTGGTTTCTATCGGAGGCACATGGTTCCCACGCGAGTTAATGCTGGAGGTAAACGCTGGTCACTTGAATCTAGCGGAAGCGGTACTAGATATTGCGGGCGGCGGACCTTTGACGACGGACGAAATCCTTGAGCAGATAGGTGGCTTGGGCAAAGCGCCTTACGAACTGCAAAAGTTCACCTTAAACTACGCTTTACGGGATGATTCACGATTCGATGAAGTAGGACCTACCGGGCAAGTGCTGTGGTATTTAACACGCCTTGAACCACAGGAAGTCATGCAAGTTCCTCCCAATTTGCGTTATACACCTTTCGATTATGATCGTAGTTTGCTCGCCCCCGATTTGGTCACGTTGGAGACTGAAATCGATGATGAACTTTCGCCTGCTTTTGGCGTACCAGAAGTGGGGGATTCAGTCACCATCACACTGAACTATCCCCATCGTCGCGTCGGGACTCTCCCGCTTACGGCACGTATCCGCCAGATTGTACCAACCGCGCTCAAAACGCAGCGCGTATGGATGAACCTGGTAGATGGTCAGGATGGGGAAGAAACGACAGGTTGGGTAGTGCGTAACGAAGGCTACATTTTCGGTTTAAGCGCATTTTATCGCAAACATCGTTTACCTGTTGGCGCTTATGTGACGGTCAAACGCAGTGATGACCCAACGAGAATCGTCGTGGATTTCAACGCCCATCGCCCGCGCACAGAATATGTTCGCTTGATTGTGCCGAAAAATGATCAGATTTTATTTGAGAACCACAAACGCTCGATTGGGGCAGAGTACGACGATTTGATGATCTTGGGGGTAGACGAATTACAGGCAGTGGACGCACTTTTCCAATCCACTCAACAGCAGCGCAAAAGTATCAGTTCCATACTCAAATCGATTATGCCAGGGCTGTCACGGCTCACGCCGCAGGGAACTATTCACGCGAAAACGCTTTACAGTGTCTTTAACGTCTTCCGGCGATGCCCACCAGGACCGATTTTCGCAACGCTCGTGGCTAACCCGGATTTCCAGAACGTCGGCGGTCATTACTGGAAACTGGTGGAAGATTAGGGACATCGCTATGGTCATGCCCAAACCGAGTTCGTTCGTCAAACCTACATTAGACACAAAATATCACATTGACTATAGTTGGTGGGATCGTGGGGGCGAGGATTTACGCACCTATCTCGTCAGCCATCTTTTGCCGGAGCAGCGTGATCGTCTGTCTCAGACTAAAGAGGCGCGTGTAGTCGATTACATCCATCCCGATACAGGCGAAGTGTTCCAGCTTGACGAGATCGGCATTGCCGTACAGACCGCCGCAAAAGATCCCGGTTTCATCAATCCCTACATTTCCCTTGTAGATAGTATTTTTCGCGTGTTTTTGGCAAACAGTAATTCACCCCTCTCCCCGCGTGAACTTGGCGAAGCAACGGGACGCCCGGCATCACTCATTCTGAAAACGTTAAGCGGCGGGCGAATTTACAAAGGCATTCGCCCGTATCAATCTTAAAGGAGTACCCACACCTCATGGGACGAGTCATCAATCCAGATACGAACGGTAAGAGACGCAATCAAATCATGCGTTCTTCGGCAGAAATCCTGCGCCTGCTCACGCAAAAAGGCACGATAGACGATGAAAGTAAAGACATGCTCGCGGCGCTGGTCTATTTGTTCCGCGAGATCGATGAAGGCGTTGAAGAATCCGCTGCCGCTTGGGAAAAACGCGATTACTGGATGAAAGCTGAAGAATTCCGCCAGCGCTGGAATTGGGCAGGCTACATGGCGGGACAAATCACTTCAGTGCTGGTGGAAAGCAAATGGGACGCGCTGCCACAGATTATGGTCAAGCTGCTGCCCCGCTTCGCTGACATCAAAATCACGAAGGTCAAAACGAAAAATACCGAATGGCTCGGCAGTTATACTCGTCTGTCAGAAGAAAAATCTCCGCGAGACAAACCTAACAACTAACCTGAATTCGGGTTAAACATTATAGATACTGTGTTGCGTACTCGTAGGGGCGAACCAACGTGTTCGCCCGACTCTGCTCAAAATCCTTATCTCGAATTGACGTTACCTAAACGATAGAAAAGGCAGGTTCTCAAACACAACCTGTCTTTTTATTTTCTCGATTCCAGTCTCAAACCTAAATCTATTGCATTCAATAGTAATACTCGCGCCAATTTCAACGCAATTTCTTGCGCATCAACGGACGCTCAGGACGGCGGCGTACAACAACTTCAAAGCCTGCGGCACGGAACATTGCTTCTGTGCCAACATAGATAGAACGATCTTTGGCGGTTTCTGCTGCGGTATCGACGGGGATAGCTTCAAGTGTTTCTGCGCCATGATCAGCGGCATACTTTACAGCAGCTTCCAGTAAGTGTATAGCAATCCCTTGATGACGATGCTGTTGCTCAATGAAAAAACACACGATTGACCACACAGGTTGGTCATCAATGGGCTTGAAAACAGGCGAACGAGTGTTAAAACGTGCCGCGAATTCCTCGCGTGGTGCAACTGACACCCACCCTACAGGCTGCCTATCGAGATAAGCAAGAAGTCCAGGTTCTCGCCCCTTTTCGACGATCTCCTTGAAGGCAGCCTTGTTGTTCTCGCCTGTGTTCGCAGCATACATCTTGCCTGACAATCGCCACCACATACACCAGCACCCGCCCATTGCCCCATGTTCGCCAAACAATTGCTCAACATCATGCCAGCGATCAGCGGTGAGTGGATAGATTTCGAGGCTTAAAGATGTGTTCATAGCAAGATTATTTTAGAATCCATTTTCAAATTCACATTCGTAGGGGACGACCAATGTGTCGTCCCTCACAAAAACATGATATTCGTAGGGTCGCACCAATATGTGCGACTGAGAAGCGAAGCGCGAAGCCTTACTTTACAAATTAGAACATTTGTGTTAAAATTGAACTGTCCAGTTTATCCAATACCTGTACAAACCTTATGTCTATTCTTTCCGCTATGCCACTTTCCACCTCAGATTCTGGCATACAGTCCGCTGTTATTTCACTGCATTTCTTACTTACAACAAACGTTGTGGTTAGAATGAGGTTTGTGCCTCAACCAACTGACCACGACATGGGTTATGTATAGGAAAAGAACAACTAACCTGGTCTGCATTACCCCTGTTAAACAGACATATACTCAAGTAATCAGCTTCTTAATCCCTCAAATCACTTCACATTGGGCGGTGGTTCCGCCAGTCCATCGTGCAGCGCATCCAGGTAGCTTTGCAAGATCAGTCGCGCGGCAAGGTCGTCAATCGGGTCGCGTGGCTTGCGACGTTGGCGTATCGACAACTCACGCGCATCCTCGCTCGTCAGTTGCTCATCCCAGAAGATGATCGTCAGCATAGTCGTTTGTGAGAACCGTTCCGTCCACAACCTCACAGTGTCAGCTTGCGTGTGTTCACCCGGCTGCGCTTGTGGATTATGTGGCAATCCAACGACAATCGCCTCGACGTGTTGTTCAGCGGCAATTTGGTTAATACGCTCGAAGTCTTCAGCCTTCGATTTACGTTCAATGACGGTGAGTTCGCGCGCGATCAAGCCCGATGGGTCACAGACTGCTAGACCGATACGTTTCAAGCCGTGATCGATACACAGCAGCCTCACTCGGTACTCTCCTGAATGACCACTTCGATACGCGCAGGCAGCAGCGGCAGCGTCGGCATGAAGTCGGGCGTGATCACAATTTGCGGCAGCGCATCCTGAGCAACATCGACTTCTGTGATGAGATACTGCTGCGCCTCTGCAACGCTGCGTCCTGCCAATCGTTCTTGCAGCAGTGCCACATCAACCTGCTCAACGACTTGTGCGCTCCCCGCGACATTGAATGTAACCCGTCCCTCAGGGTCGCTTGACATCACTGAGCCAACTTCAAACTCAACGGTATCGGGTCGAATGGAACGCCCTCGCGGCACTTCTGACGATAACCGAGCCAGTGCAATTTGCCGCGCAAGCTGTGTATCAATAGCTGTCGCTTCCACAACCGCACGCATCGTCAGCGTGAGGTTATCGCTCGTATCGCCGACTTCCGCGTTGAATGTCGTCCATTCGGGTCGTTCCTCGGCGATACGCAGTGTCTCAATAATAATGATCTGATTTTCGCCCAAATTGGAAGACATGGCGGTAAACGCCCGTGATTGCAACTGCTGGCGCACAATTGCCAACAGGCGTGTTTGATCTTCTTCCGTCACCACACGCACTTCTCGGCTGTCACCCCCTTCCGTAGGAGTCACATTGCGCACAGTCAAATCCGGTGAGAGTGATCCGATGACTGTGTTAATCATGCCTTCATTGACGTTTCCTGTACTGCCACCTGCGCTTGGCATCGCCTGAACAGGAACTTCCATCTGATTGCCGCGTCCCGCCGGGACAGTCGCCTCATTTGTGGTCTGGAATAGGATAGGTGTGCCCGCGCTGGTGCTTACCGTCGTGCCGGAAGGAATCGTGATTTCCCGATCCGTTTGATTGATGAATACCACCGATCCTACTGCGAGAATGTCATCAGCAGCATCGACCCCTGTCGCCTCCGCTGTGCCCGTTTCCTCAATTTCAACCCTCAGCGTCAGCGCTGGAACAACAGCATTCTCGACATTCACGCCTGTCGCCTGTGGATCAGCCGTAATTTGTACTTCTACAGGGATAGTTTCACGATCTAAGACCAGAGTGACGACAGCGCTTGGAGCGACAACATACGCCGCCCCTAAACCAGCGCCCATCAAGAGCGTCGCCAGCATCAGCCGTAGCAGACAGCCGCCACGCCGCGAAGGAACGACTTCTTCCTCATTGACAACGCGGCTGGCGACTTCTTTCAATTCTTCCTGTGGGAGTTCTTCTTTCGGGCGTTGGTCACGTCCAATGAACACTTTGGAGCGTCCACGTTTCCAGCGTCCGCGTTCGCTTGCGCCGATGGTCTCAAATGTGCTGATGTTGAGTTCTTTGGCGTGTTTGACGACCTCGGCGTCATGCGTTACCAGCGCAATCTGAGTCGCGCGGCGCATCGCCTCACGCTGAAGCAGCACAAGGTCGAGCTTGCGTGTCAGCACTGTGCCCTCCTCAGGCCAAATCAGCAGCACCCGCTGACCGCGCATGAAAGCAAGGCGATCACGAATGGAATTGACATCATCGCCTTTTTCAAGCTGAACGAACTCCGGCTTGCGGCTGCTCATGGCTTATACGTGTCCGCAATCAATTTGGGCGCGGCTTCCAGCGCTGAAGGTAATTTATCGCTGTCCTTACCCCCCGCCTGTGCCATGGTTGGGCGTCCACCACCGCCACCCCCGACCATCGCCGCTAGTTTCTTGACGAGATCGCCCGCGTGCAATCCTTTCTTGGTCAAATCATCAGTCACCGCGACCACCAACTGCGGCTTATCGTCCACAACGCTTCCCACTACCATCACGCCGCTCTTGACCTTGCCTCTAAACCAATCGGACATTTCGCGCAGCGTATCCAGCGGGACATCGCTCACCTGTCCGATCAGCGTCGGCACACCATTGTTTTCCTTCAGGTGCGTCATCAACTGTTCGAAGCGATAACGTGCAAGGTCACGGCGCAGTTGAGCAACCTGCTTCTTACTGGTATTCAATTCCTCTTGCAGTGCATCGAGACGTTCTGCTGCGTGTTCTGGCGTTGCACCTAAACGTTCAGCGACTTGCGCAAGCGTATCAAGGCTCTGCTGCACATATTCGATAGCGCCGCGTCCGGTGAGTGCCTCTACACGACGTACCCCCGCACTCACGCTGCCTTCATTAACGATGACGAAGGCACCGATTTCCGCTGTTTCGCCGACGTGTACACCACCACACAATTCATAGCTATAACGCTTGCCGTCATTTTCGATGATGATGGTTCGCACACGATCACTATACTTTTCACTGAACAGTGCCATCGCCCCTTCACGGCGTGCTTGTTCCAGTGATTTTTCTTCCGCGCACACTTCATAATTCTTGAGGATGATGTCGTTGACAGTCATTTCAATGTCTTTAAGTTCTTCATCCGTAATTTTGCCATCATGTGCAAAATCGAAGCGCAGGCGATCCGGCGCAACGAGCGAACCACGCTGTTCGACATGTTTGCCAAGGCGATGGCGCAGCGCCGCATGAAGTAAATGTGTGCCGGTGTGGTTACGGGTGATATTGGCACGCCGTTCAGCATCGACATCCGCATGAACAGCGTCGCCAACATTCGGCGTACCTTCCACGACTTCGCCAATGTGAACGATCAGCCCGCCGATAGGGCGTTTAGTGTCCTCCACTTCAATCGTCCAGTTTGCACTGCTAATTGTCCCTGTATCACTGACCTGACCACCTGCCTCGACGTAGAATGGCGTTTGCGCTAATACCACTTCCACCTTATCACCAACAATGGCACTTTCTACAGCCTGCCCATTGACCAGCAGCGCAATCATATTGGTTTGTACACTTGTGAGACCATAGGGGTCATAGATGACGCCGTTTTCTCCAAGCAAACCATCTTTTTTCAATTGAGCCAGCACTGTCGTGTAGGTTTCTTGCGTGGCGATTTCACCCATCGCCTGTCCACCGCCGCTGATTTCCGCGTGTTGTGCTTCCTCTTGATTAAAGCCCACCATATCGACAGTAAAGCCGCGTTCTTCGGCA
>CALMZT010000708.1 GCA_937870805.1 uncultured Chloroflexota bacterium | reverse complement strand
CTATTGCGGATAAGTTCACTGGCTTCGCCAATGGCTTGTGTACCCGTCGCGCAAGCACTTGAAGGAACACTCAGCGGACCCAACGCTTGCGTGTAGCGGCTCACGTAATGCGCGGGCATATTTGGTAGGCAGTTAACAAACTGAATGGGGTTTGGTCTGCGAAAGCCGTTGGTCTTGTACTTAAGTGTTTCATACAAACCGACATCATGTGGACCCATCGTGGTGCCAATGACAACGCCGACTCGTTCGCCCTGTCTTTCGACTTCTTCTGCCGTAAGTCCCGCATCTTCGAGGGCTTTTTTGGCGGTAAAGATGGCGAACTGAGAGCAGCGCCCGATGCGGCGAACTTCTTTATGTTCGATATATTCACTTGGATCAAAGTCACGAACTTCGCCACCGATTTTCACGGGCATATGGTCGGTAGGAATAGTCTCTAACCGTCGAATCCCGGATTTGCCTGCCTTGACGCTTTCCCAGAGTATATGAGCAGAACCGAGCGGCGTGACGGCTCCTAGCCCTGTGATAACCACTCGTGGACGACCATTACGCAGGAAGTCCATCGTTTTGCCTCCTTACCCGTAATGGGTTTCACTCGTCGGTGTTTGAGCTAAGCGTTCGCGGATGGCATCAATCAACCCGGCGGCGGCGGCACGCTCCGCTTGACGCACGCAGTTCTTGATAGCGATGTCGTTTGAGCGTCCATGACCAATAATCACGACGCCGTTCACGCCTAACAAAGGCGCGCCGCCGATTTCAGAGGGATCAATTTCATTACGCACGCGGTTAAATGCGGGACGTGCCAGCACTCCACCCAACGTCGTGATCGGACTGCTTTTGATTTCCTTGCGAATCAGATTGAGCAGCAGGCTGGTTGCCCCTTCCAGTGATTTGATCAGAATATTGCCGACAAAACCATCGGAAACGACCACATCGGCGTGATCTTCGAAGACTTCACGAGGCTCAACATTGCCGACAAAGTTCAGCGGCAGTTCTTTCAGCATGTCGGTGGTTTCGTGGATGAGGCTGTTGCCTTTGCCTTCTTCTTCCCCATTGGAAAGAATACCGATGCGCGGTTTTTCCAAGCCTAAGCCTTGACGTGCGTAGATTTCGCCCATGATAGCAAACTGTGCTAACCATTCGGCTTTACAATCGGCGTTCGCGCCTACATCCAGTAGAATTACGTTTTTGCCACCCACGCGCAAAATGAAACTTAAGGCGGGGCGCTTAACACCAGGGATACGATGTAAGGTATTGAGCATGGCGATGGCAAGCGCAGCGCCTGTGTTGCCGGCAGTGATGAAGCCATCGGCTTGCCCATTTTTGACAAGGTTCATTCCCACATGCATTGAAGAATTGGGTTTGCCTTTGCCAACGGTGCTTGGCTTATCGTGCATTGAAATGGCTTCGTTGGCATGAACGACCTCAATTTTCAAATCGGTTGTGTCATGCTTACGCAGTTCCGCTTTCACACGTCGTTCATCACCGACCAGTATAATGGTGCTTCCCAGTTCTCTTGCCGCCAATACTGCGCCTGCTACATCCGGTACCGGACAGTTATCGCTGCCCATCGCATCCACTACAATACGCATTTTGAGTATCCTCAACGAGAAATAAGAGATGATTGTAAAGGAAACCAGCCGTTTGGTAAAAGGATTGACACCTTATTTTCTCACGGTATAATATTTTTACTCTCAAGCCCCGGTGGCGGAACTGGCAGACGCGCACGCTTGAGGGGTGTGTCCTTTACGGGGTGAAGGTTCAAATCCTTTCCGGGGCAACAAAACCCATCTAATACAGGTGGGTTTTTTATTTTAGGATTCGTGTAGCCCATAAAGTAGGTAAATTTTAACTTTGCCTGTTATCAGCCCGTTTTTCAGGATAAAGTTTGTACTCATTCTCTATTTGCACAAGCGCCTCACAACGGATACACTAGCCTTAATTTGTGCCGTAAAGTCACGATCATAGGGGAAACACACCATGACCGATGCGAATCAACTGCAAAGAGCCTATGAATTCATTGAGGCTGACAACCTTGATGAAGCGCGTGCTATTCTGGAACCCATCGTGGCAGATGACAGAGACAATGCCGATGCGTGGTGGCTTTATGCACACGCTGTAAATGACCCTGATATTGCACGCGGCGCGATTCAAAATGTTTTGCGCATTGATCCTGAATATCCCGAAGCGGCATCACTGCTGACGATGCTGGAGCAGGAAACCTCACCAGAGACCGTCACGTTGACGCAGCCGCCTTTGAGAACCATCAAACCCATTGGAGCAGCTACACCCGTTGCCGAGATGGGAGACGAAGATGCCCCTGACTTCTCGACAGATGATGACGACATAGACTTTGACGACAGCCTGCCTGACGAAAAGGAAGAGAGCAAGCCCGCTTTCCGTATGCCTCTCCCGCTGCTGGTTGCATTGACTGTCGTAGGAGTTATTATCGTTGGGCTGATTATCGCTGCGCTATTGAATCCAACAGGTACACCGCCGCAAAATGGTGGTACAAGTGTTGCGGTAAATACTGACGACTTTTCGATGACCGTCACGTCTGGTGGTATTGAGACTAACACGCCGGAAGTGCCAACTTCTGAGGGCGCTCAAGA
>CALMZT010000707.1 GCA_937870805.1 uncultured Chloroflexota bacterium | reverse complement strand
CGAGCAAGTGATCGCGTGCGAAGGCGGCAAAGGGCATGAGGGTAATGCCAGCGGCAGCGAGGGCTGCGCTGATGCGCGCCATAAAGCCGACGAGATCAGGCTCCAGCACAACGTCAATGGTGATGAGGCGATAGTGTGCAGAACCCTTGACGTATCCCGGTAAGCGCCGTCCGAATTCAGCCAGCGCGTTTTCGGGGATCATCAGGCTCACTTCGTCTTTGTCCACGATGAGGGCGCAAAACGGCTCGGCAATTTCGGCAATCACGGCTGCCGCTGCGGTGATGGCTGTGGGCGGCAACTGTACAAAAGCGTAATTTATGCCATCGCTGTAGAATTTGGCTTGCGCAATGGCTCGTTCGACGGTTTGCGCCATTTATTCATATTCCCCGAACTGATAGGTTGCTTCGGCGTAGTAGCGTACCTGGCGATTCGCCATCTTGTTTTGTATCCACGACTTCAGTGCTTCGTTTTTCTCCTCCAGCGACGTGTGTTCATCACGCAGAAGTTCCAGCGGGTAATTGACGCTGAGGGCGCGCCCATGCACAATATGACGGCTGACACCTGCTGGCAGATAGGCTTTATAGCGTGACGCGGCGATGATGTCTGACGGCTGATAGTGCGGAAAGACGACCATTGCGATACCATCGGGAAACAGACTCCAGTTGTCCTGTGGGTCGTTGACCGCTGTGCGATGAAGTTTGGCATTCTGCTGGTAAATATGGACGAGCGCGCACAAGATTTCGTTGCGTTCGTGGATGTTTTTGACATTCGCACGCAGCGCAATCGTATGTCCATCTTTAAAGTAAATGTGGGCGATGGCATGAGCATTATATCCATCAACAACTTCTATGTCAGAAAGTCCATGCAGGCTGTGTAAAAATTCATCGGCTTTCCAACTACCGATCACATGATGCCAGTTATCTAACTCCACATAACCACTATCATACGAGATTACCTGTACGAGGATGTGCGGGTATCCCAGATGTTGGAAGGAATGGCAACGGTTTGCCCCATCCAGAATGACGTAATGTTCGCTATCCTCTATCGGCGCGACAATGGGCGGGTTGGTGATGAATTCCGCCTGTTTAAGCTGCTCGATGAGTGGAACAGAGCGCTGCGAGTCGTGTTCTTCATGGGGATGAACATTATCAATTGGGACGATGCGTAAATCGGGCGTGGGAGCGTTGGTGTGAGAAGATGTCATAAAGCCTATCTTTGAAATGTGCAAATACTCATTTTAGAGTAGCACGAACCCAAGCTGCGGGCAAAAGAGAATTTGAGCAAAATATACGAGGTCGTATGGGTGCAAATGAACAAGGCGCAAATGCAACAGCCGGGCGCTGGCTAACCATTCCGCGCACACTGTGTTTCGTGATGAACGGCGACGATGTGCTGCTGATGAAACGCGCGCCACATCGTCGTATCTTCCCAAACCGCTACAATGGCGTCGGGGGGCATATTGAGCGTGACGAAGACCCGCTAACGAGCGCGAAACGCGAAATTCTAGAAGAGACAGGGTTACATGTGCAGGATGTGCGTTTGCGCGCCGTGTACAACATTGACACAGGAGAAGCGAATGGGATTGTGCTGTTCGTCTTTACCGCACTCAGTGACAGCCGTGAGGTGGTTGGTGATGACAATGAAGGTACACTGCACTGGATTCCACTCAACAAGCTGGCGGAATTGGATTTGGTTGAGGATTTACCCGTTATCATCCCGCACGTAGCGATGATGAAAGCGGACGATGCACCGCTGTTCATTCACGTGAGTTATGACGCCGAAGATCAACTTCAGATGCGATTTGCAGAATGACTATCATCTAAAGCGTGAATTTGCATGAGTAAAATTGACGCCTGTTTGGGTTTTGGGTTAGTATGCGCGGCGATATTTCGCCCGACGATTAGATAATGGACCCTGAATGTCGGAACAAGAGACGCAACCGGAAGTTCAAAGTGAGTTACCGCCGCGCAAACCGCCGAGCCTGCTGCGCCGTGCGGGGTGTTTAATTTTGTTTATATGTTGGTTCACGTTCATCCTTTCGCCATGCATTTTGCTGACACTGGCGCGGGATGGCGAAATCAGCATCGCACAGGGTGAGCTACCCGGACAACAAATACGGATTTGGCTGGTGATGGAAATCGATCAGCGCGGCGTTGGGATTTCTACAACTTCACAGCATGAAAGCAACGGCGCGCAGTGTGTGCAAACCGATGTACGTTTTGTTTTTTGGCAAGGCGAAGGCGAAGCTGTAAGCTATTGTGAATGCTATTCTCACCCTGATACAGCTTCAACGTGGAGTCAGGTGAGCAGTTCTCAGGGGATTTGTAAACCATAGGAGATAGACAACGTGCGGCGTATGGTCTTCGTTGATATTGAAGGAACGCTCGTTTCTAACACCACATGGAAAACGGTCATTAGCGAACGGCTCAGTGACCGCGATGGCAAATTGTTATGCTTACGCAGACAGCTATTCGGACGTGCCCATGCTTGCGGCAGTTGGGTATCCTGTGGCAACTTATCCTGAAGATCAACTGAGAATCTTCGCCGTTAATCGTGGTTGGACAGTGTTTCCTGCTGGCTAAAGGGGCGCATGATGCAAAATATTGATTCGGGAACTGTACTTTTCATCGCCGTCGGCTGTGGTGTGCTGTGCCTGACTGGTATCGGGCTGCTGTTCAGCCTGCAAATCCTGACCAGCGTCGTCGGCGCGTTTGCGGGTATTTTTCAAGTTCTTGGGACCGTACTCAATGGCGGACCGCTGGCATGGTGCGGCTGTATTTTGCTGTTTGTGATCTGTGGCGCTGTGGCTGTCGTGGGGATTTGGTTTGTATCGATTGTGGGAACCTGTGGTACAGACAATGCAGTCAATTTCTGCCGCTTGTTCGGCGCAGGATAAATGGGGTACAGCTATCACGCTGTACCCCACTCAAAAGTCGCTTATTGATAGGCGCGGTAGGTCAAGGTAATGGAACCGCCAGGCGCGACAGCGCTGTCAACACGCATCGCACCGCGTCGTCCATCCGTTGTGATGACGCCAATCGTTGCTCCGGTAAACAGTGACGTTACCGGGATGCTGGTCTGGTTGATGATCGCAGGGCTAAGCGCATCATAGTGAATATCGTTGTAGTTCGTGTTCGGAATGAGCACGATGAAATTCGCACCGACGACTTCCAGCGCATTCCCCGCCGCGTTCCAGCGCACATCCTGTGAGCTGCCATTGTTCTCAAGGTCAAGTCCGCCACCAGGTGTCAGTGTAATTGAGCCTGTGCTCAAGATCGGTCTATCCAAGAGATAACTGAATTGGAAGGCGTTATTGTTCGCCTCGCCTGCCGTGCCCTCTGCCAATTGGTTATTGAGGTCTGCTACGATTACCGCCGTGTAACGACCTGTGCTGCCGTTCAACGTCCCCGTCAGCGAGATCACCGTTTGCTGCTGCGCACCTAAGCCGCTGAGGTTCGCCGCGCTGTACAAGTTATCTGGCGGGAAGGATGCTGCTACCGCGAACGGTCCAGCATTCACCGAACCTTGATTGCGTACTGTCACTTGAATGTTGAAAGGAATTCCTACAGTGATGGCGTTTGGTGTTGCCGAAACGATCACGATGTCAGGATTGGGCGGTGCCAGCGTCGCTAATGGTGTGACTGTCGCCGGAAGCGGGGTTGGCGTGGGCGGCGGTTGAACAATCGGTACCGTATTCAGATCACCGAACACATCGAGCAAATAGGTCGCTAGCCAACCCTGCTGCCCTCGGAAGTTAATAACGACCCAGGTATTGTCTGCACTTGCGCCAATAACGACTTCCTGATCGCCACGCTGAAGCTGCCCGATCACAGGGTATTGAAGCCCCGGACCACTTCGGACATTTTGAACAGAATTCGTAATCGTGATTACGACTCCCTGTGGCGTCGCAGTTGCTGTTGGTACGACCAGCGTAGGAACACCTGAGGTCGGGGTAGGCACGATGGCAATGGGTGGAACCTCAGTAAGGCGCTGGCTGCCCAAATATTGTGCCACTACTTCAGGAGCGCCGAAGGATGTGATACGCACGATGGCAACATTATTGCTTGTCTCGCCACGAGTAAGCTGTGCCGGAATGAGCAAGCCTTGTACGCCAATTATATTATCAAGTGCGGGAAGATTTGCAGCGAGTTCGCCCGGCAAACGTATTGCCTCTGCCAGCAAATTGACAGCATCGTAGCTCGCTGCTTCAACTTCACCGGGAACTTCACCATAGACGCGAACATAAGTATTGAGGAAGTCATTGCTAGCGACATCAGGAGAAGTAAATGCCCAGGTCGTTGTCCCCAAAACCCCTTCCAAGCGATCAAGGGGCACCAAATCGCGGAATGCTTCCTCACCTGCCCGATCATAAGCAAAGATGCCATTCCACCCTGCCGCGCGCAAAGTGTTGTACAAATCGCTGACTTCTTCGGGTGCGCCATACGCTACAAGCACCTGCGGATTCGCCTCCAAGACATCGGAAGCCAGGATGTCAATGGTATTGCCACTTTCGAGCAGCAGCGAGGGACTGATGTCAATACCTTCTTCGTCCGCTGCCGTCGTAAAACCAACATTAGCGGCTGTGCTTTCAATATCAAGCTGTACAGTCGCTACCGTGATGGCTCCTAAGTCGTTGCGTAGATAATCTGCCAGTGCGCGTCCCCGCCAGACTTGCGCGGCTCTCGAACGGAAGATCAAGCCTGTCTGATCGGACAAGATGAGCGTATCATCAAGGATAGGCGTCAAGATAGGAACATCTAAAGTTTGCAGAGCAGCAAGATCATTGGGGAGATCGCTCAAGTTTTCTGGTCCCAAAACCGCGATCACACTTGCCTGATTTAGATTGGCAACGGCTTGCTCCAATCCCTGTATTTCAACAGATTGCGCAACCAATTCGAGGCGAAAGCGAGTACCATCAGCGCCTTCGACGCCGCCCAAACTGTTGATCTGAGCTACAGCGAGGCGTGCGCCGTTCGTGATCGGTCCACGCTCATCATCTAAGACACCAATGCGAAAGACAGGAGATTGTGCTTGACTGATGCTCATGCCGAGTACCATGAGCAAACTGAGGATGAATAAGAACGGAAGGAGTCGGCGTAATGTCGTCATTTGTTCTTTCCTTTCTAGGATTACAATTTACATTATATCCGCATTGTCTTGATTTTCGTCTTTCAACTCACTATACTGACTTGAATCCAAGTGTAGATTCTAATTTTGTATGCAGCGAGAACGTCTCACCGACGATATTTACATCTTTACCAGTGACCTGTACGCCCAAGCGACGGCGGGTGTCATCATGACGACTGAGGGCGCTGTCGTGATTGATACGCTGGTGTATCCTGAAGAGACCCGCGCGATAAAGCGTTTTGTCGAAAATCGGTTGGGATCGCAAGTGAAATATGTGATTAATTCGCATTTCCACGCCGATCACACGACAGGCACCTGCTTGTTTGAAGGGGCGAACATTATTGCCCACGCGCACTGTCGTGCCTTGTTGGATACGCGCGGACGTGAAAGTATGGAACGTGCCAAAGCTGGGTCGCAGGAGATGCAAGACATCGAACTGGCGCTGCCGAACATGGTGTTCGATAATGGCAGTATGACCTTCTACTTCGGCAAAAAGACGTTTCATCTGTGGGCAACTCCCGGTCACAGTCCCGATTCGATTGTCTGCCACGTCAAGGAAGATAATGTACTGTTTGCAGCAGACACTCTAATGCCTATACCGTATTTTGTTGACGGTAGTTACGATGACTTTCTTAATTCGCTCGAAGGTTTACGCGGCGGTGGCTTTGAACATATCGTGCAAGGGCACGGTGAAGTCATCCTACGGGGCGAAATTGAAGAAAAAATCGAAAGCGACATCGAATATCTCCTGAAATTGCGCAAAGCGGTGGATGCTGCTTTAGCGGCAAATCGTGCATTAGAGAATATCGACATCGAAAGCTGTGGGAAAAGCCGTATTTTGCTCAATGGCACTGTGCAGCAGCTTCATCGTCAAAATGTGTTAACGCTGGCGGCACAACGGCGCGAACTTATGCAATTATCCTAATCGTTTACTGATAGGGCTTGAGGGTAGAGATTATGTCAGAACCAGTTTATCTGACGCCAGAAGGGCGCGATGAGCTTCAACGTGAGCTTGATGATTTACTTCATGTACGTCGTCCAGCGTTAGCGAAGAAGCTCAAAGAAGCTGTCGCTGAAGGTGATCTGAAAGAAAATGCTGACTACCACGACGCCAAAGAACAACAGGCATTTATCGAAGGGCGTATCCAGCACCTCGAAAACATTTTGCGTTCAGCAACCATTATTCAGAATAATGGAGGATCGGATGAAGTGCGCGTCGGCTCAGAGGTGACGATTGTCGAAGACGGCACATCAGACGAAGAAACCTACATGATCGTGGGGGCAGCGGAAGCTAACCCGCGTGAGGGCAAAATCTCGCAGAGAAGCCCTATTGGTGCCGCGCTGCTAGGGCACAAAAAGGGCGAAAAAGTGCGTGTGCAAACTCCTGCTGGTGAAGTCGTCTTCAAGATCAAGAAAATCAAGTAGAGTCATAATGCTTTTGCTGTGGAAATTAAAGAGCGACCTCTTGCGGGGTCGCTCTATTTTTATTTGTGCTAGTTCACGGGTGTAAAATCGCCCGTTCCACCAAATAGGTCGTCATCGTCCTGCGCGGGCTGCGGTGAGCCAGACGGTGGCGGTTGTTGCAGCGGCGGAGGCTTCAGCGGTGTGAACCCCGGTGAGCCACTCATCGGCGGCGGTGATAAG
>CALMZT010000706.1 GCA_937870805.1 uncultured Chloroflexota bacterium | reverse complement strand
AGCGCAGTACATTAATCCCCAATGCTGTCCCTGTGCCGCCTGAGCCGCTGCGCCAGAAAGACACACGACTTTACGCAGGCTGGGGGTTTCAGCCTGACGATTTTGTCATTGGTATTCTGGCGCGCCTCAAGCCTGTGAAGGGGCACACCTATCTCATTGACGCCATTGGTCTGTTGAAAGATTTGCCACACGTCAAACTGCTGGTGGTCGGCGATGGTCCGTTGGAAGCCGAACTCAAAGCGCAAGTGGCGGCGTTAGGCATTCAGGATCGCGTTGTGTTTACAGGGTTTCGTCAGGATATTCCCGATATTTTGCAATCAATTGATTGTATGTGCCTGGCGTCGTTGACGGAGGCGCTGCCTTACGCGGTGCTTGAGGCGGCGGCTTGCGCGCGGGCGCTGTTGGTGACCTCAGTTGGCGGACTCAAAACCTTGCTTAAAAACGAAGATACCGCGTTACTCGTGCCGCCAAAAGATGCGCCGGCGCTTGCGCGCGCAATCCGGTGGCTGATAAATCACCCAGATAGCACTGTACAAATGGGACTGAATGCTTATGATATGGTACTAAGGTCGTTTAGTGTAGCATCCATGATCGCTTCAGTTTTGAGTGTTTACGATAAGGTAATTGTAGAATGAACAAATCAAAATTCCTGGCAGAGGTGCTGCATAAATCAGGGGGAACGCGCGGACTCGATCTGTTGTGGGGTGCGAATCGGTTAACCGTGTTGGGCTACCACCGGATTATTGATTGGCACGCGCCTGATTTTAGGGATTATGAACCTGTCGTCAGTGCCTCGCCGGAGTTGTTCGAGCGCGAGATGGCTTATGTGGGCGAAAACTTTAACGTGATCGACCTGGATGCACTGCAAGCCTATTTGTTTGAGAACAAATCCTTACCAGAACGCCCTATGCTGATTACTTTTGACGATGGCTATCTCGATAACTACCAGAACGCCTTTCCCGTGCTGAAGAAATATGGTTTTCCAGCCGTCATCTTCCTCGTGACCAGCCGCATGGAAAACCCCACACGCCTGTGGTGGGATGAATGTGGCTACTGCTTCCGCTTTACGGAAAAGACCAGCGCTATGTTACCCCTGATCGGTGAACAGGAATTAAGCACGCCTGAAGAACGCAAGCGCGCGCGCGAACAACTGATGCGCCAGTTAAAACTGATACCTGAAGAAGCGAAGCAAGAAGCGATGCAGCAAATGCGCGAAGCATTAGACATTGAATCTGATAGCGAATGTTTGTTTATGTCATGGGATCAGGTGCGTGAACTGGTGGCAAATGGGGTTTCCTGCCAGCCGCACACCATCAATCACCCCATCATGACTCGTATCAGCCTGGAAGAACAGAAACGCCAGCTTGCTGAATCGCGCGCCCGACTTCGAGACGAAACGGGACTGAAAGCCGACGCTTTTGCTTTCCCAAATGGCTCTCCTGCCGATTACAGTGCCGAGACCCTGCAAGCTCTACGCGATACAGGTTATACAACTGCCTTTACCCTGAGTCCCGGACCAATCCCTTCCGAAGAAGCGCGGCGTTACCCTCTGCAAATTCGGCGTGTATACCTGGGACATAAAGATACGTTTGAGATTTTTGCCGTGAAAGTCATGGGGCTTGAGGCGATCTTAGAGCGCACGCCGTACCTACAAGGATAAATCATGCGAGTTTACGTGGTTGAAGCCTCCGCCAAAGGGGGATTGATTCATTATAGCTATCACCTGTGCCGTGCATTGCAGCGCCTTGGCGTGGACACAACCCTTGTTACGTCTACTGCCTACGAACTGGACGAGATGAAACATGAGTTTCGTGTCGAAAAACTGCTGCATCTCTGGGACCCGCGCGCGGGGAAGGGCGGTAATCCGATCTGGCGCAAACCGCGGCGCGGCATTCGTGGCGCACAGTACATCGCCGAATGGCTGCGTCTGGTGAATTATTTGCGCCGCGAGAAACCTGACGTTGTGCTGTTCGGTGAGATGCGCTTCGCATTTGAAGTGCGCTTCCTCAAAATGCTGCGTGACTCCGGCTTGAAACTCGCTGATATTGTGCATGATGTGCGCGCTTACGATACCAGCCGCGATTCGACCAGCATCATCAAAGAGGACGAGTCACACTTGCGTCAATTTGAGCGCATGTATGAGCAGTTTAACGCGCTGTTCGTCCACGACAAGACCAACTACGATTTATTTATCGACCTGTATAAGCGTGTGCCGCCCGCAAACGTTCATGAAATTCCGTTGGGTACAAACGAAATCGTGCTCGAAGTGCAGCCGACGATCACGGCTGAGGAACTGCGCAAACAGTTGAACATTGCGCCGGGACAAAAGGTGGTGATGTTTTTCGGCACCGTCACCAAATACAAGGGCGTCGAAGACCTCATCCGCGCGTTCCCGATGATTCACGCCAAGACAGGCGCGCGTTTGGTGATCGCGGGTTTCCCGGCGAAAGATATTGACCCTGACGCGCTGAAAGCCACCGCCCGCGAACTCGGCGTCTACGATCATATCTCGTGGGTACTGGATTATGTACCCAATGAACATGTGCTGCCGATGATGGAAATCAGCGATGTCGTAGCGCTGCCGTATCGTGCCATCTCGCAAAGTGCTGTTATTCAGATTGCTTATGCCTGTGGTAAGCCCGTTGTCGCAACGCGCATTGGCGGCTTGCAAGATGTGGTCGAAGATGGACAAAGCGGCTTTCTGGCGGAAGCTGAAAATCTGCAATCGCTGGCGGATGCCTGCAATCGTATCCTCGCTGACCCTGATTTAGCCCAAAAAATGGGCGAACGCGCCAAAGTGCTCTCCGACACACGCTTCGCATGGAAAAATGTCGCAGAACGCCTTGTAGAGGTGTTTAAGGGGCTATAAGGATTACTGTTCAGGGTTCGTAAAATTCATCTATTTATTTTATAACGAGGGCACAACATGAGGGTGTTTAAAAAGATCTATTTTACGGCATGTCGTTAACCCCTATCCCCCCAGCCCCTTCACAAAGGTAGGTATTTTGTGGAGTAGGCAATTGTTAGCGCTT
>CALMZT010000705.1 GCA_937870805.1 uncultured Chloroflexota bacterium | reverse complement strand
GGCAAGGTGGCGCAGATCAAGCGTGATAGAAAAGGACACATCACGCGCGCGATCCTCGAATACGATGTGCTTGAGGAAAATAATAACAACCGCACCTATCGCTATCGGGAAGAAATCACGCTCGATAGCTTTGCGACGTTCAAAGACAACAAACCCTTCGATTACACCTACGAGGGCAACTCGCCTCAATGGGACAACCAGTATGGGTTTGTGCCGCTGGTGATGAAGCCGCACAAACAAACGGGTCTGGATTTTGGCATGAATGCCTTTCATACCAGCATTCGCAAAATCCACGAAATCAACGACGCAGCCAGCCTGCTCAACGACAACATTCGCAAGTCGGTGAATATCCAGTGGTTGATGATTGGCATTGACCCGCCTGCCAGCAATCCAACGTTACAGGGCACAGCCGGCACAAAGACCGACGCGGGCATTACCACCACGAACAAAGACGGCGTGCCGATCCACTATGTACCCAACGAAAACGCCAGAGCGCAGCCGCTGATTGTCGATGTGAATATCGAGCAGGCGTTACGCAATATCGAGAGCATGGAAGCGGAGATTGAGCGTGACTTGCCTGAACTGAGCTTACATGGAATCAGGGGGAACTCAGGGTTAAGCGGCGTAGCGATTGAGAACGTGTACAGCGACGCTATCAGCAAGATTGTGAGCGCGATGGGCAACTACGACAGCGGCTTATGTCTGGCGCAAAGCATGGGCATTGCCATGTCAGCCTATCATGGTTACAAGGGTTTTGAACGCTTCAGCCTTGAGGATTACCACAACGGCAACCTTGAGCACAGCATTGCGGAACGCGAAATCTTTGACCACAGCCTGAAGGCAACGGATAAGCTGCAAATTTACCCGACACTGAAAGACCAGCCGCCGAGTATCGCACGGCGTATGATGGAAGTGATGCGAGAAGACGAGGATACGATCAAGGATATTCTCAAGGATTTAGAGGCGTATCAGGATAAAGAGTTGGAAGCTGCCGCGCGGCAGTTCAGTAAATCGCTGTACGGTGACGATCCAAACAACCCGCAACAAATGCCTTCAGGAGAGGATGTAAAGTTAAGTAACCCTATGAAGAAGCCTGAAATGGCGAAGGTTGGGGAAGACAAGTAAGTGGCGCGCGCAATCAACCCCAATCAGTTACAAGCCGCGCTGTTACAGCTTGATGCTTCAAAGCTGCCTCAGCGTCAAAAGCGGGCGTTGAAGCGTCTGGCGCTGACTCAGGCGAATCCCGACGCACAGCAACCCGATGTGGTGGTGAAATCAATGCGCAAAGGGCGGCGAACGCAGGTGTTGAGCGCCACGAAAGCGGTGACTGAAGTGCTCAGCAGTGTCAATCAGCGCGGTGCGGCGTTGTTAGGGGTGATGACCGATGAGGAATGGAATAGGTTGAGTGTGCGAGGGTGAATGAACGGCACCATTGACGATGAGACCGCGCTGTGTTTACTGGTGACGTGGTGGATGAATTTCAAGCTGACCGACCATCCACTGCCTGCTGACATCGCAGTACGTGGCGCAAGGCGTCTGAAAGCGCAGTGGCAGGAACGCGGTTTCAAGCCTGTCAACGCGATACGGGCGGGCTTGACGTATGCGGCGTTGGTGTGGTCCGGAATGGCAGAGCACGACAGGATTAAGTGGATGGGCAAGTTGATCGAGGTGTGTGATGGCGATTAGAGTGTTGTTTACGTCTGATGCAAAACCACCATCAAATCCAGTGCTTGTATCTGATTTCCAATATCAACTAGACCTCTCATTGTCAGAGGGGTTTACGATGTGGTACTCAAACGATAGTCTGATTATCTTGCACAAGCCTGATAAGCTAGCGTTTGATTATCAGAAGCGCGTCGAGGAACTCTTTGGGGTGCATCCCTATTCACAAGCAGCGCACTACGAACAGCCTACACAAGCCATTGGCAAGCGCCTGGAAGACAAAGAGTAATGCCTGTATTGGTTGACACCATCGTCTCTCTCTATGAATTCACTGACGCGGATATAGCGAGCCTTGAGAGCACGCTCTTTGAACAGCTGCGCCTCGCATGGCTGGAACAAATGCGCGCGTTAGCGGTTCGGCACGGCGTAGCAAACCCCACACCGACATTACAGGGCGCTGATTTGGAACGCTTGCAGGGGAAGGCGCGTGAGGACGCGCTCAGTATTGCCAACACGTACAACCGTGAATTGAGAAATCAGGTTGAGGCGATCTATGCCCGCAATCCAGGCATCACACGCAATGAGATGATTAGCATCCTCGAAAGCTGGGGACGTAAACGTGACGAATATAAGAGTATACAGGTCGCCTTAGCCATCGTCATGTGGGCGGTGTACTACGGTTTACAGCAGTTCGTTATTCACAATGGGCTATTCAATGAATTATTTGAAGCGGTTGGCGGTACACCTGTGTGTCCAATATGCATGAGAATAGTAGGAGACGGCATCGTGAGCTACGACTATACGGTAGCGAACCCGCTTCCGGCGCATATATCGTGTTCTCACGAATATTACGCTGTAAACCCACAGGACTTAGCGCGGCAAGGGGTAGCGATTTGGGTAGGACAATAACATGGCACTGAAGAAAATCAAGGTTCCTTTAGCCGCTTTTCAGGAAGCAGGCGATGATTTGAACGTCCCTGAGTTGAACGATCTGTTTAACGGGGGATACGATTACAAGTTCAATATGATGATTGCCGAACAAACGATACTTGGCGCGCCGCCAAATCAGTATGTGCTATGCGTCGTGCATAAGCGAGACGCGGCAGTTGATGAGACTCCCATGTTGACTGGAACCCCTTTTATTGTTCACAAAAGCGTGAGGGACTAATGACACAAGACGAGCAGGACAAGGGACTAGAAAGTAAGGGTTTTACGGTATTCAATAACACCCCTACGCCGAAAGAAGCGCGTGAATTCCCGCCGACAACATGGAAGGAACCACTCATTGCGCGTATCGAAGCGCTTGAGAAGGAAGTGGCAACACTGACTAAAGCGATCAGGGTGATAGTACAAGGTCAGACGTTAGTTGATAAGGATCGCAACGTAATCATAACCTTTAAGGATGAGTGATAATCCATGATACCTAACGTTAAAATCGGCGCGGTCACTTACAACATCAAGGAACTCGATGATCTCCATGATGTAGATGGTGAAGGTAGAAAGGTTTACTTTCACGGACGCATCGATTACAGTGAGGCGCTGGTTAAGATTGCCGAAGATCAGGCGCATGACGTGAAAGTCGTCACCTTATGGCACGAACTGCTACACGCCATTCTCAAGAATGCGGGGTATGACGATCACAGCGAGACACACATTGATGCGCTGGCTTATGGCTTGATTCAGGTAATGCGTGATAACCGTCCATTAGTCGATTACACCCTCTATCCACCTGCACAGCAGACTGATTAAAGCCGATGGAACAATTCGACGTTGTTTTCAATCCGCAATCACAGCGGCAAGGTGAGATTGCTGTGGGAAAATAGCGATTCCCTGAATGCCGTTGTCCACTATCAGGGTTACAAGCGGCGATTGATACTGCAAGGATGGACTTTAGAGAGCGAAGATTATATGGGGTGTGTATTTGCCAAAGGTAAACACAGCCTGCGCTTAGAAGTACGCCCAACAGCCTCCAGTTAAACACAACTTATTCCTATTCGTTTATTGAACGCCGCCTACAAAGCGGCGTTTTGATTCTACGCACACGCCAAGCGGTAAAGAGGCGGGGAAACACAACATGCAAAACGACTACAAGCTGTACACGGTTCGTCGGCAGGCGGCGGAAGCGGGCATTTCATTACGCAAAATCCGCCGCTGGTATGACGATACGCCAGCAGCAGAACCAACCCCTACGGATACGCAACCGGGACAAAACGCGGGCACGGGGACACAGCAACCAACACAGGCAACTGAAGGCGCGATTAGCAAAGAGAAACTTGCCGAACGGTTAGCACAAAAAGAACGTTCGCTGCTCAAGGATCTCGGTGATTTCACCGATCTCAAGACAGCGAAGGAACTGCTCGCCAAAGCCAGGCAAATCGAGCAATCGCAACTCTCGGAAGCCGAACGCCAGGCACAAGCATTGCAAGAGGCGCAAACCAAAGCGCAGCTTGCAGAGGCGCGCATCAAGGAACTGGAACACGCTCAAGCCGTTGGCAATTTGAACACGCTGATTAAGTCTCTCGCAGAGGACGCGCACAACCCGCAACACGTCGTGCGTGAACTGGAAAGCGATGAGAGTTATGCGGCGTGGATCGAGAAGCCGAACGAAGCCCAGATCAAAGCAGCGCTTGAAAAGCTGCGCAAGGGCAAAGAGACGGCTTATCTGTTCAAAGCGGCGGGGGGACGTGGTTCACCTCCCAGTCCCAAAGGGACAGCGCCGGATGCAAACAAGGTGCTCGGCGAAAAGAAAACCTGGGGACTTTAACCCCGCGTAAACCACTCGATTTTAGTGTGGATACTCCATAGGAGGGTATCTCTATCGCAGACATTACCGTAACCGCTGCTCAAGTCTCTCTTGCGCGTCCTGAATTGTCGCTGGTTATCCCCGTGATAACGGCAGAGGCAGTGACGCAGGGGCAGGCGGCGTATCAAGCAACCACAGGCAAATTTGGCATTGCCGATGCCAACGCGGCAGGTAAACAGCAATTTCGCGGCATTTTCATGCGTACCGCAGCAGCGGGGCAAGCAACCGACCTTTGCATTTATGGTTTCCTCTCAGGGTTTACCGTTTCAGGTCTGAACGCTGACGTCATTCTGTATCTTTCGGACACGGCGGGCGCGCTGGCTGATGCAGCGGGCACCATGACCGTCAACGCTGGGCGCGTCGTAGCGCTTACCGATGGCAGCTTAACCAAAGTTGTCTTTATTCAAGCCGACTGGCTGAGAGCGTGGAGCTAATCTCATGGCAAACATCTTTGCACTCGCGGGGATTACCGCCTCAGACTATCAGTTCGTCAACACCGTCGGTCAGCAGTTGACCTATGAACTCACCAAACAATACCTGGAGCGTGTGAATCTGGACATGCAATTGTCGCTGAGCATGTTCGTTCAGGGCACAACCACCAAATTTCAGGAGCGCTACCAGCTTCCGGGCGGTGGGCGTATGCAGGAAATCGGGCGTCTGGCGCGTCCGGCGGTGGTACGCGCAACGGGTTCATTTACCGTTGGTTATCCACTGCAAGGCTTTGGTGATGCAGTGGCAGCGGATCGCGTTGACATGGCATACATGAGCACCGCAGAGTATGAGCGCCACGTTGACAGCGTGGTCATTCGTGATCGCAACGAAGTCCGCTTCCGTATCCTGCGCGCGCTATTCAAGAGCACTGATACCAGTATCGAAGACCCTGAACGCGGCGCGATTACCGTCAAGCCGCTGGCAAACGGCGATAGTGTTTTGTATCCGCCAGTCTTAGGCAGCAGCAGTGAAGCGACTGACAACCATTACCTCGAAAGCGGTTATGCGGCAGCGGCGATTAGCGACTCGAATAATCCGCTCGTGACGCTGCGTAACGAAATCGAGGAACATTTCGGCACACAGACGGGCGGCAATAACATCGTCGTGTTCTGCAACAACGCGCAAAGCGAACAGTTGGGCGCTCTCACCGACTTCGTGTCGATTGTTGATTACCGCGTCCGTGCAGGCGCGAATGTCGATACGCCCATGGGCGTGCCACCTAATATCCCGACTACCGCCCGCGTACTAGGGGTGAGCAATGGGTGCTGGGTCGTGGAATGGCGTTTCATTCCTGCGAATTACCTCGTCGCAGTAGATGCCGACCAGCCCGCGCCGCTGAAGATGCGTGTTGACCCGCCAGAAACGGGCTTGCCTCTGGGCTTGCAGCTTGTAGCGCGTGAAACACTGAACCCGATGGAAACTGCCATTTGGGAACACCGCTACGGTTTCGGCGTGGCAAATCGCCTGAACGGCGCAGTCATGGAACTCGGCACGGGCGGCACATACACCATCCCGACTTCACCAGAAGATTACAGCTAAGGATAGGCATGGCGACAAAAGTAGCAACCGCAATTCGTGTCGAGGCGGCAATTCAACGCTTAATCGATGTCTCCATCGCGCTGGGCGAAGGGTTGCCAACCGCGCAACTCATGATCGTCCCACGACGAGGCAGGGACAAAGAAGTTTTACGCGCAACGCAGTTAGAAGCGATTGCCGACTGGCTAGAAGCGGTTGCTGCTACGTCACCGCCAAACAAAGGACAAACCCATGCCATCATTAAAACACCGAAACGGAAGAAGCGTCTACGGACGCAATCTAACGCTCACGGGCAACCTTAACGCCGATCAGGGCACAACGACTGGCTCATTTGCGCTTGGCAGTGGAGACACGGTTGACCTCAATGGTGAAGCCGACGCGCTGGTCATGGACGCCGATGGGGATACTTCCATTAGTGCTCCAACTGATAACCAGATTGATGTTGAAATCGCGGGCGCAGATGACTTTCGCTTCCTCGCCAACATCTTTCGCGCGTTGTCAGGCAGCAGTATCGAAGCCGATGCGATCAACGAAACAACAGCAGCGGCGGGTGTGACGATTGACAGCGTTCAACTCAAAGATGGCGTTGTCAAGCGCACGCCAACGGTGCTATCTGGCGATGGCGCAGTGACCATTCCGCCTGGTGATACGGTCTTTGTCATCACCAAAGCGAGTGTATGCGTGCTCACCATTGCAGATCCTGCCGTTGGTGATAACGGTAAAGTGCTGAAATTCATCTCACGTACCGCACAAGCCCACACGCTCTCCAATGCGGCAGGCAGTGGCTTTAACGCAGGTGGCGCGAGTGCGGATGTAGCGACATGGGGTGGCGCGATTGGTGACGGACTGGAGCTAGTTGCTGACAATGCCAAGTGGCTCGTTGCCTATCTGCGCAACGTCACATTAGGCTAACGCCAATGGCTATTCAACACGTCAAAATCGCCGTCACAGTCGCAGGGGCAGATGGCGCTGCGGCAGGCTCAACCACAACTGGCACGGCCATACGCGGCTATTTTCTTGGCGCATATGTCACTTACACGTCACAGCCGAATACCACAGATGTCACAGTGGCAACGCCAGGAAACACACATCCCGCCGTTACGCTGCTCACGTTGACAAATGCCAATACAAACGGCTGGAAGTATTCACGCGCGCAAGTTCATGACACGGCGGGCGCTGCCTTGACGCTCGACGGCACACGCGCCAACGTTGAAAAAATTCCGATTACCGACCAAATCACTGTGACCGTAGCACAAGGAAACGCTGGCAGTGTAGTCGTGGTGGTGCTGTGGGATGATGGACGGTCAAAATGAGTTTCAGCACCCTCAGCGCCAGTGAACAGAATACGCTGGTGAGCAAACTGCGCCTGCACAGCGGCGATCACATCAGTCCGTTTCAGGTGACGCCTGAAGAGATGCAGTTGTGTTATGACGCAGAGGACGGCGACTACAACAAAACGGTGGTTGCCGTCCTTCGTCTGCTGATCGACAAACTCTCGGCACATACCGAAATGGCAACTGACAAACGCCAGACGCATCAGATTGAGCGCCGCCTCAAAGAACTCTGCGATGAAAAGCTGCCCTACTGGTTACAGCAGGCGGGCGTGCTCAACGGCGGCGCAACGATTCGCACACTGGATACAGGCATCGACAGTTACGACGACAGCATGTGGAGCTAAAACATGGAAGTCACTACACGAGTAGACCTCAGCGGCGCGCAGGGGCTGTTACAAATGCCTTCTACCTTCATGACCCATGCGCAGGCGGGGCTACAGAGCGCAGCAACGTATTTTGTGAACGCCTACGGCAAGGTCTACCCGGCGCAGTGGTCGCATCGGCACACGCCTGAATGGACAGACCGCCAGCGACGTTACGTCATGTGGGCGATACGTACAGGTGAAATCATTGTGCCTTATCCACGCACACAGGAATTGGCGGCTTCATGGAGCACGACCCTCAACGGACTGACCGCTATTGCGGGCTCGACGGCAGGACACGCACGGCTTGTGCAGGGCGTGCGACAGGCGACCTATCACGCGATTACAGGCTGGAAAAATGTAGCGGCTGCGGGACTGGATGAAAGTCCGAGGATGTATGACCTGTTTAAGGAGCACATCGGGCAGTGGGTAGGGTAGCACATGGCATACGTGACACTCGCCGAAATCAAGTATTTCATCGGCAAGAATCTGCAAGGGAATACCGATGAGGATACGCTGCTCACGTCACTGATTGCTCAGGCGCAAGCGGTGATTGACAGCTACTGCGGGGGCAAACCCCCGCGCACGCGCACCTTTGAAGCCAGCGGTGACACGACGCGCAAATACAACGCGATTGGCGATGTGATCGGCAAAACGCTGTATCTGCACGCTGATTTAGCCCAAACGCCGACGACGGTGAGCAACAACGGCAGCACTTACAGCGTTGACACCCACTATGTGCTGTTGTGCGACATTGCGCCGCACACACCGCCTTACAGTCGCATTCAGTTGATTAGTGCAGATTGGTCGTACACCACCACGCCGATTAACGCCATTACCGTCACAGGCAGATTTGCTTACAGCATCACGCCACCGAACGATATTAAGCTGGCGTGCCTGGAACTGGTAAATGTGACCTACAAACAGCGCGATACAGTGGCAGGCGTGTTCACTGCGATGACCGCCGAAAATGGCGCGGTGATGTTCCCGGATGGCGCTGCCAAGCGTGTACTCGACAGATTAGAACCCTACGTGTGGCGCTAAATGGCACCCCCATCACAAATCGAAACCATCATCACACTGATTCAGCAGTGGCAGTTCAGCATTAATGACGGCATAACGACCTATATCGTTGATGCGCAACCCATCAATCAACAGTTGGCAGTTCCAGCCAGTATGACCCTGCCGACGCGCATCACTGCGCCCGCGCTGGGCAAAGTCAGCATGAATGTCACTAAAACCAGCTTCGGTATCGGCGGTGATCGCTCCATTGTTCACACCCTTGAAGACATGATGCTGTGGTCTCCTGTGACACAGGAGCTTGCACCGTCCAATGCGGCGTATGCGCTGCTGCGATACTGCACCGCCTATGAACTGATGGTTAATCAATACCGACACCTCATTAACACCGCAACCTGTCAGGCGTGGATAGAAGACGGCTTGCAGTTTGAACCCGGTGTTTACGAATACCCACGCGGCTCTAAACGGGGCTATTTGGGCGTGCTCACAACGTTAACCGTGAAAGAAAGTATCAATAACCCATGAGTAAACCAAGAATGGAAAAGCGCTATCGGGCGCTGGTCACGTTCTGGCATGACCTGTATCAGTGTCATGTTGAGCCGGGCGAGGACTACCGCATGGACGGCATACGTCCTGATAAAACGCCCTGGCGCGGGCCCGACGACATCCAGAAGTATCTCGACACGAAACAAATGGAATTGTATTTCTCACCCGTTGGGACGCCACATGTGGTGCACATCGCGCGCAAATACGAGACCTGCAACCAGGAAACGGGTGAATGGTCGGTTGTTACCGAATACAACCCCGCCGCAAAACAGTGGGCGGGTGAAACGGTATTCATCGAAGAATTTACCCCTAGCGAAGTCACAGCGACGAAGGAATAACCGATGGCAGTTTTAGTGCAAGGTCAGTTCGTTTTCAAATTGGACAATGGTATCGGGGGTTCGCCGACTGACTACAGTTCGCAAATCACCGAGATCGATGTGCCGTTCAAAATCAACGCGGGTGAGCACTGGACATTCGGCTCGCGCGACAGTCAGCGCACTGTCGGTGGTCGATCACACGAAATCGCGCTCACCGTGCGCGTGCAGGACACGGCGACAAGCCTGTTTGGTATTTTGATGGCTGTTGCTGAGAGCGTTGTGCAAGCCAACTTCAACGGGACGCTCACGTTCCAACTCGGCGTTCCTGACTTCACCACCACAGGCAGCCATACCCTCACGGGCGAAAGCAAGATCATCGACGGCGGTACGCCCTGGTCAGGCAAAGCTGGCAAGGGTGATGTGCAAACCGCCAAGTTCAAGCTCGGCGCAGATGGTGCCGTGACTTACGCGGTAGCATAAGGAGAAACAATGGCAGCCTTAACGCTTACTGCTGCAAACCTTGATGGGACGCTCGTTGGGGCGTTATTTCTCGACGGTGTTGTACTGGCAGCGAATATGACGGCTGGACTTGTCGTCTATAAAGATACCAACAACCAGATTGCTGTTGCGACCCTTTCCTCACAAGCTGCGTCTCAGGTGTTGGGGATCTATGCCAACACCGCTGCGAACGCTGGACAACCTGCGGTCTATTGGGGCAATGGCACTGTGATTACAGGCTTTCCCACGCTGGTCGCTGGCACACCGTATTATCTAGGCTCAGCCGGGGCAATCATCCCCTTCGCTGACCTCACGACTGGAAACTGGATGACGCAAGTGGGTTATGCCTACAGCACCTCTAGTTTCATGGTACAAATTACCATCCAAAATCTCCAGAAGGCATAAATATGAAACTCAGCGCGTTAAAGCCCGGCACGTTGACGGTCAACGTGTTCATGATCTATTCCCTTGCCCGCAATCCAAAGACGGGTGAGATTGAACGTGTCGGGCGTGACGAAAAACCGATTACGATGCAGCTTTTAACGTCCCATCAGTGGGAAGAAATCGGTTTTCAGGTTGACGACCCAATTCCTGACAAAAATGCCGATGGCACGCCGAATTTCACCTCCATGCGCTACCGAACGGGTCGTGAGCGCGCCGAATATGAGCGCAACTGCCGTCGTCTGGCGTGGTCATTGGCAAATGCGCCTGAGCCTGAAGCGGCAAGTGGTGTTGACCGAATTGAATTCGAGAGCGACCCCGAAGACCTGGAAGCGTGTGCTGAGGAACTGCGACAGAGCGTCGATGCAGGCGTGTTTAACGCGCTGCTAGACCAACTGCGGGCAAGTGCCAATGCCTTTGAGAGGACGGTAGACCAGCAGGCAGACTCCTTTCGCATCGGCAAGCGCAACTGGCAGCTACAAAAGACGACTGGCGAGGGTTCTGGATCGTAAAGGCATTCTGGAACTGGAACGCTGGAATGCGCTCCCTGACGCCGATAAGGATTTCTGGTTCGGTTGGGATGAGTATTTGCAGCGCAAGCTGGTAGACATCCTTGAGGCGAGTTCCTATGACCCGAAAGCCGAGATGGAAAGCGGCTCAAAAGTCATGGACGGTACGTTACGCGGCATGATCTTGCTGATTCAAGCGGGGTTGATGAATTAACATGGCAGATTATACTGTGAGCATCGCTATCGTGGCGGCAAATCAGGCGACCAGTGTCATTCAAGACCTCAACCGTGAACTGCAAAGCGTCAATAACAATGCGACGCGTGCCAGCGACAACGTTAGTCAACAGACCAGTGGCTGGGATCGATACAAAGGCGCAATCGATGGCGCAAGGACTGCCATCGGCACGTTTAACACGGCGATGGACATGCTCGGAACGGGATTAGAGCTTGTCGATTTAGGCGAAAACGTGCGCTCTGTGCGTTTGGCGTTTGAAGCGTTAGCCGACGACCCCG
>CALMZT010000704.1 GCA_937870805.1 uncultured Chloroflexota bacterium | reverse complement strand
GTCTTCGGTTCGACAAAGCCTAAGCTCACGAAGAACGTCAGCAGCGTCGGAATGACCGACACCCACATCACCAGTTGAAACGACAGCACCGCGATCAAACCGCCCATCAGCGCGGAAATCGCCAGCGCAAACTGGTACATCGAAGACGTTTTGCCCAGGTATTCCTGAAACTTTTCCTGCTGCCCGTTTTCCACTAATGTATCGTAAAGCAAGGCATCGTTGTTGCCACTGAAAAACGCCCGCGCCAGCCCTTCAAAAATCCCTCCGACGAGCAGTGTGATATATGTGCCGCCGATGGCATAGAAGGTCAGTGAGAGCACACTCGCCATCGCACCACACACGACGGTCTTTTTACGCCCGATCAGATCAGAAAATACGCCCGTCGGCACTTCAAACAACGACTGCGACAGCATCGCCACTGAATAAACACTCATGCCCAGCGCATACGAGCCAGAGACTTGCGAAAAATACAGGATGGCGATGGGTCCGTAAGGTCGAAAATCTGTCCAGAAGTTAAACCATGCCAGCAGTCGGACATTGCGGGGAGTGGACATCATTGTTCTTTCAATAGGGTCACATGGGTCTACTATAAATCGAAAGGGTTCATTTTGACAGCCTCTTTAAACTCGTCAACATGAATCGTCCGTGAATATTCAACGTTACGTCGCCTTGTTATAAGAATGCCCGATCATTATACAGAGGACATGCACCATGACCGACGCCGCAAAAACCGTCTTCATCAGCTACCGCCGCAGCACCAGTTCATTTATCGCGCGTGCCGTGTTCATGGATTTGCGCGCGAATGGCTACGATGTGTTTCTGGATGTCGAAACGATTGACAGCGGTGCGTTCGACAAAATCATTCTCAATCAGATCGCCGCGCGCACACATTTTGTCCTGGTGCTCACGCCCGGCGCGCTGGAACGCTGTGCGGAACCCAACGATTGGCTGCGCCGCGAGATCGAAGAAGCCATGCGCCTTGAACGTAACATCGTGCCGCTGCTGGTCAATGAGTTCACGTTTGAGGGTAACGAACAGTATCTTACAGGCGCGTTGAGTGCATTACCGCGCTACAACGCTGTCAAACTGTTCCATGAATATTTTGATGAGGCATTGGAACGGCTGCGCAAGCGTTATCTGAAAGCGCCGGAACAGACGGTTGAGATTGTGCCGACACCCACAAGTGATGAAGCCGTTGTCGAGCGCAAGATCGAGGAAGTGGCAAAACAAGCAACGCCCACACAGCAGCAGTTAGATGCAGAAAATTATTTGTGGCGCGGGCATGGCAGAAAATCGGGCGACGTTGACAACAGAATTAACGATTACACTGAGGCAATCGGATTAAATCCTCAATTTGCCGAAGCCTATAAGAGTCGCGGCAATATGTATGTGCGCAAGAATGAACTGGAAAAAGCGCTGGCGGATTATGACACTGCTGTGAAGCTCAACCCCCGTTATGCCGAAGCCTACTCCAATCGTGGCAGTGTGCGCAGCGAACTTGGCGATGAGGAAGGCGCGCTGTCAGATTTTGCCGACGCTGTGTACTTTATGCCGCCGAACGCCGAAGAGTATGACGAAGGCTTGCGCTACGCCCGCAAGCAGTACGCCGTCGCTTTGCATAATCATGGGCTGGCATTTTTTCTCGCGGGGCGCTACAACGAAGCGCTTGCCGAATTTAAAAAAGCCAATGAGGTCATGCCCACTTTTAACCTCGTCCTCGCGGGCTTGGCGGTGACGCATCATGCGCTGGGGCAAACCTGGGAAGCGAAACGCTTGTGGCAGTATCTCGTGCATTATGACAAGCGTTACGCCGATGCAGCAGTCATGGCTGAAGTATGGAGCTGGTCACCTGAAATGGTTGATGCAGCGCGCAAGCTGATCGCGCGACTGTAATCTGTGAACCTTACAATCTATAACAATATCAACACATTTTCATCATTTCTAGCATATAATAAAGATAGCGTTAATTTATGGTTGATTTATAAGCGAAACTCACTATGAAAGCTCAAAAACATACGGCTCAAGAGATTGCCAAACTAGCAGGCGTCTCTTTAGATCAAGCGGTGAAAGTAATGCTTGGACAGCCCGGTGTGGAAGAAGCGGCGCGCCGCAAAGTCTACGAAGTCATGCAAAAGGTCGGCTATCTTCCTACTCAGACTCAAAAACCGGTGACAACATCGGCAGGTGTGATCGGCATTGTTTGTCCGGGACGCCTTTCTAATGACTACGTTGGCGCAGTGGCAGCAGGCATTACCGAAACTGCCAAACTTCAGGGCTATGAAACCACTGTTCACGCGCAGGGGCGTTACTTTGAAGATGACATGGTGCAGTTGTTGGCTCCCGGCGGTGTCGATGGCATTATCATGATTGTGCCGTACCATAGTCAACAATTGATCGCGCTTTGCCATCGCCATAACCGACCTTATGTGCTGGTCGATTATCAGGAGAACATTGACTTCAGTAATGTGCCTACTGTCGAGGTCAAGAATCGCCAAGCCATTATACAGGCAATGAACCACCTTTTTGCGCTTGGACACAAACGCATCGCCTTCATTACCGGAATTCTGAGAATGGTCAGTGCGCTAGAGCGCCTTGAGGGCTACAAAGACGCCTTAGCAGAAGCAGGTATCCTCTTTGACCCTGACCTCGTTGGCGAAGGTACGTGGGATCATCGCACGGGCTATGAACACTCGAAACAATTTCTACAGCTTGCTTTCCCCCCGACAGCGATTGTCGCTTCCAATGATCTGATGGCATTCGGCGCGTACCAGGCAATCCGCGAAGCAGGCTTAGAGATCGGCAAGCATGTTTCGGTCATTGGGGTTGACGACATCGACATGGCAGCTACCGTTTCGCCCACGCTGACAACAGTACGCCAGCCTTCAGTTGACTTAGGAAAAATTGCCGCCGAGATGCTTATTCAGCAGCTTAATGGCGAGACCCCGACACTGCTTCATGCCCAGATGGACACGGAACTCATCATCCGCCAATCGACGGGGCGAGCCCGGGCGTAAGTTCATCAGCCGTCTGTAAACCTGCTGCCGCCTGTGCTATGCTTTTGCCCATGTCAACTTTTTATTCCCGTTATCAGCCTATCATCGCTTTCCTGTGCGCGCTGGTCGTACTGCTGATCGTCTACCTGCCGACGCTGCAAACCATCCCCAACGGCTCTGACCACTACTACATGGCAGACGTGGGCGAGACGCAGGTCGTGCTCAACGTCTGGGGCACGCTGCACGCCACAGGCTATCCCCTGTACGTCATGCTCTCATCGGCGTTAGTCGCTGTGTTCAAGCTGTTCGGTGTATCGCCTGCTGTCGCGCCCTCGCTCACGTCGCTGGTGTGGAGCGTCATTGCCTTCGCGCTGCTGTACACGCTGCTGCTGCATCTCACCAACCGCATCTGGCTCTCAGCACTGATGCTTGTGCTGTTCGGTATGATGCGTACCGTCTGGATTCACAGCGCCATCTCAGAAATTTATTCCTTCAGCTTGATTTTTCTGCTGCTGCTTTTGCTCATTGCATTGTGGCGCACACCAATTCGTCATCGTATTTACTGGCTGGCGTTCATCGGTGGCATTGGCGTGTTCAATCACCGCGCGCTCATCATGGTCGCGCCTGCATTGTTGTACGCCGCTTGGGGTGAATTGTCTGCCGCGCCACAAAGAATTCCGCGCATCGTTATCATCTGTTTGCTGCTGGGCTTATTGGGCTTCCTGCCATATCTGTATTTGCCGCTGCGTGCGTGGAGTGGCGCAAACTGGGTTTACGGCGATCCTGGCACCTGGCAGGGCTTCCTCGATCAATTCCTGGGACGGGAGGCAGATCGTTACGTCGGCTTGCGCGACTCGTGGGAAGCATTGCTGGCGAACTTCAATCTTGTCAACAATGTGCTGTTTACTGACGCGACATTACCCGGCGTGTTCATCGGCATCGTCGGCTTACTATATGGCGTCACCGTCAAAGCCTATCGCCGTGCCGCGATTACGCTGCTGTTGAGCGCCCTGTTCGCCTATAGTTTCCATGTGCTGTTTTACAGTGACATTCTCTCGGCGCTGATTCTGCCGATTCTCGTGAGCATTGCGTGTGGTTGGCTGTTTGCTGCCAGTTGGCTGCTGCCTACTACACGCGCATTGTCAGCAATACAAGAATTCGCCCGCCTTGCTCCCCCTCTCCTCCGCGAAGCGAGTGGGAGAGGGGGTTGGGGGGTGAGGGGCGCATTCATCATTCTCTCTGCCATCACCTTTATTGTTTATGCCATCACCCAAAATCAGCCCTTCATCCTCTCGCTCACCACCGACCCGCGCGGCGTCGAAACCATTGAACAGCTACGCACCACGCCAGCCAATACCACGCTGATGATCGGTTGGGGCACGCGCTATTCCGCCGCTGGCTTTGGGCAAGAGGTCATGGGACTTTTGCCACAGGTGACGCTGGTCGATCACAACGCCGATCTCGCCACCGCCGCGCAGGATGGTACGCTTATTACGCCCGATTACAGCTTCTATACCTTCCCGTTGAGTTGGTGGGAAAGTCGTTTAGGACAGCGCGTGTATTTGGATGTGATCGCGCCGCGTCTCATCCGTGTTCGCAGCGCGCCGACGATCAGTGAAACTATAGAGAGCGATAGTGTCATCGCTGTAGAGCAAAGCGCGGAGTGCGATTTTCGTGACATCTATCTCGATGTCACATGGCAGGCACAAAGTACGCCGACGCGCGACCTCAGCGTGTTCGTGTATTTATTGGACGCTGATGGCAATATCATCGCGCAGGGCGACCAGTCCGCGCCCGTTTATGGCTGGTATCCGCTGACGTTGTGGCAGGCGGGCGAACTCGTGCAGGATATTTATCCATTGCCGCGCCTGGAGAACGCTGCACAGATTCGCTTCGGGATGTATCATCAAGAGACGGATGGTTCGTTTGTGAATGATGTAGATTATACAATTCCGGTGATTTGTGATGATCTTGGTTAGGTCTATGCAGCGCGAACTCTCAGCGCCTTTAGTGCGCTTACAGATTTTTATCTCAGCCTCATGCTTTAGCTTGAGGCAAACGCTTGACTCTCTCTCTTTGCGATCTTTGCGTCTTGGCGGTTCAATTGCTTTTGTTTTGATTTGTATGCTTCTTGCCGCCTGCGTGCCTACTACGCCTGCGCCTGTTGGTGAACCGACAACGCTGCCGCGCCTGCTGGCAACAGTTTACATTTCACCCACGCCCGAAGGTGGCGCAGCGCCCGCCGTCGCTTTTCAGCCGACCATGACGACGGTTGCCAGCCCCACGCCCGTAACGCCCACGCCCTATATTGGCGTGTTCGTCGGCGAAGCGGAATTTGCCGACGCCGCGCAGCCCATCATCAACTCGAACCCTCTCACGCCGCAGCCAACGCCCGGCGTAGTCATTTCGCGCACCTGCGCCGTACCACCCGATCCCGACTTCGGCAGCGCGTGGAGTCGCAGCAGCGTCGTCGCCGGGAGGTTAGGCTGCCCGATACAGGCGATGTTCGGCTTCAACGGCAGCCAGCAGGTGTTTGAGCGCGGTGTCATGTATCGGCGCGGTGACAACGGCGAGATGTGGGCGATTGCGCCGGGCGGCTTGGAGGCAGGCGAATACTGGTACGTCGTCAGCGCGCCCGCCATCCCGCAAACCAGTGTGGAAGCGCCGCAGGGATTAATCGTGCCGCAGGGCGATTTTTTCTCGCTGTGGTTGGGCGTCTTCGGGATACGCGATGCGTTAGGCTTTGCCAGCACACAGGAAGAAGATGTGGGCGTGCATCTCCAGCGCTTCGATGGCGGCACGCTGTTGAAGGATGTGGGTGCGGGGCAGGTCTTCGCGCTGTTCAACAACGGCTCAGTCTATGGACCGTACTAAGCACGGTAATGGTTTACCAGGCTGCTACCTTCGTCATGACCTCAAACAGATGGTTATTGGGGTCAACGAAATATAAGCCTTTTCCGCCGAAGGGATGATCGGTTCGCATATTTGTCGGCGCAGAACGGATGGAACAGCTTGTGCTGCTGCTGCGCGAACTGGTCAAGACGCTCTGAAGCGCTTATCTCCGCTTTGGTTTCACGCTGACGATTTCGCCGTCGTCGTCAATAAAATAGCGCTCGTCGTCTTCGTCGATAATTTCCAGCCGCGAGGTGTCGCGCCATGACGTATCCGACTTCATCTTTTCGCGGGGTCTGCTCTCGCCGGATGCCGTGGGTAACAAACTGTTGCTGAACGAGGCAATGCCCGTCGCCAGCCCGTTCAAAATTTGCATCGAGATCATGCCGCGACTGATCCCCAGCGGCGCAAGTATCAGCAGTTCCAAGAACACCAGCGGCGTGATAATCGGCAGCGCGATCATCGAAAAGATTCCAGCCGGAAAGCGTGTCATCAGATAAACGATGCTCAGCCACGACATGGGGCTGGCAAACTGTGACCCCAAACGTCCGATGATGCTTTGCCCGCGCGGAATATCGTTGACGAGGGGTGCGAGGTCTTTGTCGAGGAACACGCCGCCAATTTTGCGGTCAAACGCCGCCAAGCCGCGTACAGCCGCGAACATCATCACCAGCAGCGGAATGCCAATGAGGATAAATGACAAGCCGAACGCCGTACCAAAGCCCCACGCTAAAAACGGCAGATACATGATTCCCGAAAAAAATGTCCACAATAAATAAAAACCGCTGCGCCAGATGCGTCCATCGGTCAGCATATCTACCCATGAGCTGTTATCGTTCATACTCTATCCCAAGAATTTACCAGTGTTTTGTTTTTTCTCTTATGGCTTGCTGCTATATACGCACCATCAGCGCCTTGCGTTGCAATCTCATGGCAAATTTGCTAATCGTTCGCGCAGCGCCTCTAGCACGTCAGGGCATTCTTTGGCGTATTCAGCTTTAGAGAAGTCTGCAATCAACGCCTCAACGAGTGTCCGATTCACCTGAATCGGCGCGCCATGTCCGGGGATAATGACATCGGCGTCGGCAAAAATTGCGCCGATACTGCGCCACGTCTGCATGATTTCCTCTGGCGAATACTGGTTGGGATAATAGTAGCCCCACGCGCGCAGCCATTCCTCGTCTAACACAGCATCACTCACTACCCATACTCGTTTGTCGTCCGTCGATGTAAACGCCAGCGCGCGCAAATCGGCATCGTGACCGGGACAGGACACCGCACGGATGCTTTCGGGTGCTTCGGTCACTGCCTGAAATGGTAAGTGGAGTGAATCTATTGGCAGACGCAGCATGTGATCGTAGTGCTGGTGTGTCACAAAGTAAGTGCCAATCTCAGCAAACGATATACCTTTTGTGCGTAAAGTTTCTACTGCACCCTGAAAACCGCTAGGGGTGAAATAGGGGTCAACGAGCAGGGAATTTTCACGATTGGGTGCTGTGCCTTCGCGCCAGATGAGTGTGACTGTCGGGCGATGCTCAAATGCCGCAAAGTGACGATCAGGGCGCAGCGGAAGCTGTCCCTCCTGCACCACGAGCCAATGGAAGCGCGGCATAAATTTCCCGCCCCCTGTAAATTTCGCATATCTCCCATTGTACGAGGCGGCAGCGATAATGCAACCACCGCCTCGTGCGCAAGTTCGCTTTTAGTTAGGGATCAACGCGATAAATTCTGCCGGGTCTTTGGACATCTGCCCACGCAAACATATTCACGTCATGCGCGCGATGCAGACCGCCAGCGGTGATGCTTTGGTTAATCACCTCGTTGATAATGCTCGTCTCCATCGTGGCAAGGTTAATGACTAACACTTGCGCGGTTCCTGCTTCCGTATCGAGCGACGACGCCAGCAGCAGCGATTCATCCAGTGTCAGCGCAATGCCGGCAAGTTGCCCACCTGTCCGCACGTCGCGGGCGATAATGTCAACCGTGTTACCTTGAATGCGCAGCACCGCACCCATGCCATTGCCAGAAGCAAGGCGATCCAACACGTAAACAGTCCCATCCTGCGCAAGCGCCACGCCGCTTGGTGCGACCAGTGGCGCGCCCTTCGCAATCTGCGTCACATCACCCCCTGCTGCGGCAACCCTGTAAACGGCTGGTTGACCATCACCGACATCCATTCCCGTGAAATAAATCCAATCAGCGCCGTCTCGGCTCATCACTTCAACACCTTGTGGCGCGGTGCCTTGTGTGCCCTCAACGACGGTGGCTTCGCCTGTTGAGATGGCGAGAGCATAAACCGCGCTGCCATCGCTGCCTGCTGTCCAGGGGTCGCTGACATACAGCATTTGCCCATCTGTGCTGATGGCAATCCCTAAGGGCATCACGAGAGGTCTTCCCGCCTTGACGACGCTGGCTTCACCCCCTGCTGATGGTACGCTGAACACGCCGGGCGTTCCATCACTGCCGATTGCCGTAAAATAAACAACGCTCCCATCCGGGCTGGGGACAGCATCCCAGGGAAGCATTGCCGCCGTCAATTCCTGAAATCTGACTCCTTGCGCCGCCACAACCCCGACGCTGAGCATAAACATGCTCACGAAAACCAATGCCAACATGACTGAACTGTTGATTCGCTTGAACATCTGAAACTGCCTTTCCAAGTGAAGTCGAGTAATTCTTCTCAGAGCAAGGCATCTATGTTTGTGTCAAATTTGCTCGTGTATAAATACATCCCTTTCATTCAGATTAGATGTGGGCGGATTTAACAGAGCGGCTGATCGTTCGCTTTTTTATAGGTTCTTTTCAATTGTTATTGCCTTTAGCTGCGCTTGCGACTCATCCCAAACATCAGCGACACGAAGCTGACAATCGACACGAACGTGCCGCCCGCCATCATCGTCAGCCCTTCCCAGGGCACATCCGGTAACGGGTTGATCTGTCCCAACTGTGTCAGTACACCACCGCCCGCTGTGCTCGCGCCTGCCAATAGCAGCACCAGCGCCAGCGCCCAGCCAATACCCTGACTCTCCGGCGCGCTCGACAGTTCCTTGCCATCTTTTACGACATGCAAGGTATAGCTGTCGTCCTTATGCTGCTCCAGTTTCAACGTCAGCTTCGAGCCATCTTTAAGGTTGAAGCCGCGTCCCTGCTTCATATCCTTTTGTGTCGGCACTGTGCCCACCAACTCGCCGTCCACTTTAACGACGACATCGCGCCACAGCCCGCGCCATTCGATGCTGAGAGTCTTGCCCCCTTCTAAGGGAAATTTTCGTACTGGCATTCTTTAAAATCCTTTTGAACCGCCAAGACGCCAAGATCGCCAAGAAATTAGGACATAACGACGCGCTTGATGCCTTGTTTGAGAATCGGTACATTGAAGTTGATGAGTAAACCTAAAAGGATAGCTTGTTGTTTTTAAATACGAAAGGAGTTGTGCTGTATGGACGGGCAGCAAGGTTTCCACTGCTTTCAGTTCAACGATAAGGCACTTAGCGACCAGTATGTCCAACTGTCCTTCACCAATGACATGCCCCTTGTAATTTACACCAATAACATATTGTCTATCGTAGGAAATGCTTCGTGCATCGAGTTCAATGCACAGGGCTGCTTCATAAACTTTCTCTAAAAATCCCGGACCAAGTTCCCGATGCACTTCAATTGCAGCGCCTATGACTGTATGTGCTAGCTGATCTAATTGCGCATCGGGTTCTTGGAATCTCATTTCTCTACTTCTGCTCTCTACTCTTGGCGTTCTTGGCGTCTTGGCGGTTAAATACTCTTCTCACCAATCGCCGTCGCCCACATCGTCTTTATCGACCTTGTACTTAATCACGTTACTGTCCGGCACATCCACTGATGAGTCATCCTGCTGCGGCTTGAAGCCCTTTTCCTTGTCCATTTCCTTCATCGACTTGACGTTCTTCAGTGCGTCCGGTGCGTCGATGTCACCCATCTTGTCGTCGTACAGATCGAACCAGGGCAGCTTATACTGCGCATAGGTCCTGGCACTCACGGGCGTTGTCGGCGGCTCTTTGCCCGTGATCTCGCGGAACGCCATGCTGTTGACGATGTGGACGAACACGCGCCGACGCGACTCGGGATCCCACGCGTCGATCCCATAGGGATCGGGGTAGATCTTCTGCTCCATGCGCCCGCCCGCCGCGAGGCCCATCGCCACGTTGGCCAGGGCCGTGCCGCGCGTGTCGTGGAAGTGGAAGGCCTGCTGCGCGACCGAGATCCCCGCGTCCTCGGCGAGGGCCACGAGCTCGGCGACCTGGTCGGGCACCCCGACGCCGATCGTGTCGCCGAAGCAGATCTCGTCCGCCCCCAGGTCCAGGAGCCGCCGCCCGATGGCCGCGGCGGCGGCCGGGTCCACGCGACCCTGATACGGGCAGCCGAAGGCGGTCGAAACGTAGGCGCGCCGCCACCAGCCGAGGTCGCCGGCACGGGCCAGGATCGGACCGAAGGCGGCGAGCGACGCCTCCACGGTCATCCCGATGTTGGCTGTGGTGAACGCGTCGGTGGCCGCCGTGAAGACCGCGATGGCGTCGACGCCACCGGTCGCCTCGGCACGGGCCATGCCCCGGGCATTGGGGACGAGGACGGGGTACCGGATGCCGGCCCTTCGCGGGATCGCTCCCAGCACCGCCTCGGCGTCGGCCAGTTGGGGGATCGCCGCCGACGAGACGAACGAGGTCGCCTCGATCTCGCGCAGGCCGGCCTCGACGAGGAGCTCGATGAAGCGCGCCTTGACCGCGGTCGGGACGGCGGTCGCCTCGTTCTGCAGGCCGTCGCGTGGGCCGACCTCGTAGATCCGGACGCGTCGGTCGGCGGCGTCGGGCCGGGCGGTCATCGGCTCGCGCCGGCGGTCGTCACCGTCGGGCCGCTAGACGAGCGGCGGATCCATCGCCCGTTCGATGCGGGCGATCTCGACCTCGATGCGACCGATGAGGTCGATCGCGGCGGTGTGTTCCTCGCTGCCGTGCGCTGCCTTGTTGCGCCGGGAGCGGGTCGCGCGATGCAGCGCCATGAGCTCGTCGCGGGTCTGCGGGAGCGGGGTCTCGTCGTGGTGGGCCATGACTGCGAAGTCTACGGCGTGCCGTCGTTCACGGCTCGACGACCGCCAGGACCTGGCCGCGAACCACCTGTTCGGCGTCGGCGACGGAGAGCGTGGTCAGGCGCCCTGCCGTCGGCGAGGTCACGGCGTGCTCCATCTTCATGGCCTCAAGGGTGACCACCGGGTCGCCGGCCTCGAGCCGGTCGCCGACGGCGGCGTGGAGCCGGATGACCCGCCCGGGCATCGGGGCGAGGAGGTCGGTCGGTCCGGAGCCGTGGCCGTGGGCCGCCATGCGTGCCGCCCGATCGACGTCGGGCGGCGGCGCGACACCGAAGGCGACGCTGCGGCCGGCGACGTCGAGGTGGACGGTGTCGCCGACACGGACGGCCGCGGTGATGCCGTCGGGGACGCTGTCCTGGGCGACCGGGCTGACGGAGACCACGCGGATCCCATCGGCTGCCTCGAGGCGGATCCTGGGTGCGCCGTTCAGGCGCCAGCCCCCGGACCACGGGCCGGTGTCGGCGGCCAGCAGCGTCGCGGCCTGCTGCCACGCGGCATCCGGGATGGCGGTCCGTGCTGCCCAGTCATC
>CALMZT010000703.1 GCA_937870805.1 uncultured Chloroflexota bacterium | reverse complement strand
GCACCAGCAGCGCCAGCAGCACGATTTGCCACGTTGTGAGGCGATAGCGCACGAAGTAGTTGCGCGCGGCTTTGCCTGTATCGTGCGCGTCGAACGGCGCATCAAAGTAATCGTTGAGTGCGAAGCCCAGCCAATAGCCCGCCGTGAACACCAGCAGCAGGATGATCGTTTGCGGCGAAATGGCGTTGTGCAGCAACAAGGCAACGGATGCGATCATCAGCGTTAAGCCCCAGGCGTCGATGTGGTTCAAAAACAGGCGCGCGATAGATTTTAGGGTCAGCTTACGAAGTGAATTCGATTCTATTGTCATTTGAAGGTAAGTTTTCGTCAGCGAAATGCTGTTAAGATGAACCGATCATTGTCGCTGATATTTGGTCTACGTAAAGATCAAAACGCGATGAACTGAAACGAGATCATCAGAAAGGGGTTTATTCCATTGCCAGGAATGCGCTTGGGGTTAGTATCGCAATACCCTGAAAGGGATGCAAAGCACGTAAATCATCATCGCTGCTGACTATAGCTTGAACTTGCGCACTTACAGCGAGTTCGAGAAATTTGTTATCTTTTGGATCACGGCACGCTGTAATCTGTAATTTGACATCGATTAATGCAGACTCCTCAGCAAGCGTTTTGAAGAACCGCATACGCTCATCTCGCGTGATATATTTATCGAATTTCTTGCGCTCAAGCACCTCTTTCAGTTCATCAAGTGTCGCTAATGATTGAGCCAACTTACCCTTTTGCAGCGCTTTAGCTAAAGCCTTTTGAGGAATAGAGTCTTTTAGGAGGACAACACTCACCAACACGCTCGTATCGAATACAAACAGCGGGTTAGTCATCATCCCTCAAAAGGTCTTCCAGAATGTCGGCTGTCATGCCGCGCTCTGCCGCACGTTCGCTAATGGCCTGTACCACATCGAGCAGCGATTCCTTTTGAGCAGAGAAAAGATCGTGCAGCACTAACTCGATCAGCCATTGTGCTTTACGTTTTTCCTCGTCAGATGCATTCTCGTAGATCTGTGCCAGGGTTTCTGGGAGAGGGACACTAATTGTTGTAGACATACTTAAATCATGAAACCTTTCGATAATCTGCCTAAATTGTATCATCTTTGGCTGAAATGGTTTAGAATCGGCTCATATATAGGACATCAATAGTGATTGGAATTGAGCGTGCTTCTCGTCGTTGACATCGGCAACACCAACGTTCATTTTGGATTGTGGCATAACAATTCGTGGGCATTGTCGTGGCGTGCGCGTACCGTTGAGGACAAGATGCCCGACGAATACGCTGTGCTGTTGCGCAATTTTTTGGAAGCTGATGGCTTGAGTCTGGATGTCATCACAGGGGTAGCGATTGGCAGCGTTGTGCCGCCGCTGACGCTGGTGTTTGCGCAGTTGGTGCGGCGCTACATGGGATTTGAGCCGCTGATTGTCACGAACAAAACCAACACAGGCGTGCGTATCGAAATTGATCAGCCGGAACAGGCAGGCGCAGACCGTATCATTAACACAGCAGCCGTCCATGCGTTGTACGGCGGTCCGGCGATTGTCATCGACCTGGGTACGGCGACGACGTTTGATGTGGTGTCGGTGGACGGTGCGTATCAGGGTGGGGCGATTGCGCCGGGCATCGTCGTGGCACACGATGCGCTGGTAGAGCACGCTGCTAAACTGCATAAGGTCGATATTGTGCCGCCACCTTGCGCCATCGGTAAGAATACCATTCACGCCATGCAGTCGGGGGTATTTTGGGGTTATGTGTCGCTAGTCGAAGGCTTAGTGCAGCGCATCAAAACAGCGATGCACGCTGAGCAGAGAGTGAAAGTCATCGCTACGGGTGGGCTTGCGCCGCTGATTCATCAGCATACGCCGATTATTGACATGATCGCGCCGGAGTTGACGTTAGATGGTCTGCGGATTATTTATGACTTGAATCAAAAGAGCTAATCATCAATAACCGTAAATGCAAACGCCCCACACAAGTGAGGCGTTTTTTGCTCCGCAGCCTGGATTCGAACCAGGAACCTATCGGTTAACAGCCGATTGCTCTGCCGTTGAGCTACTGCGGA
>CALMZT010000702.1 GCA_937870805.1 uncultured Chloroflexota bacterium | reverse complement strand
GTAATGTTTACTGAGACACAATTTCACAGCTTTTTCTCTAAAATTTCTCGGTGTTCTCGGTGGTTCAATTTTCTTCCTCTTTGCGTCCTCTGCGCCTTTGCGGTTAGAAATTGAATTTCCAAACAGGTTCTTAACAAATTTATTTTGCCCAATACGGTTTCATTTGTGTAGCTCATCCACATTTAGAAGCCGCAAGCCAACTACCTTCAAAATTCACACCTAGATTTATTTTATGGGCAGCATATGTTTCTCAGCAGACGTTCTGACAGAGGATGGGACAAATTCCATTTAGCAATTGAAAGTCTTGCCAGAGTGAAGTAGAATGGCATTACTCATGATAACGCCGATTATCACTAAGTAAACTTACTATCACTTGAAATTTAGAGATAATCGGCTTGATCACGCCAAATCATCAAAGCATGAAATAAAATCGATTGTGGCAAAACTTCGTTGTAGTTTTTTAAGTATCTGCCGCATCTTGCGCTGTCATTGGCTTGATAGGAAAGTTATTTTCTGCATTGTCAATGCCAAGGAGCGTGGCGACTTGGGTTTCCAACTTTACTGGTTCACCTATAAAACCTTTAAAACGTTCAGGAAGACCAAAGAACTCACCTTCTTCCCCAAAAGCAGCATACAACGGTTCAAGGTTAAGGTGATAGGTGTTGATAATGCGGCAGCATAAATAGACTTTGACATTGAGATACAAATCTCCTGCGCCGATTTTGCCTTTGACTTTTTCCAAAATCTCTTCGTAGTTGGTGTAATTGTGCCGGATGAACGAACAAATTGCTTTTTCGGTCACTTCACCATCCCAGTCCCAATAGCGATCCATCAGAAAATGGGATACTTGCTTGACGAGTTTTGCGCGTTCGGGCAGAGCTTTCATACGTAGTCGTTTTACCAATATTGCTATTTCTTCGCGTGCGGATTGCCGCTTAGTTTCGACGGCTTTACGCGCTGCCGTCTTGAGGCTGTTACGGTTGGCAATAAGATCAGCGTTTTCAGCAACCCATCGTTCAACGCGGGTTCGCAGATACAGTTGCAGCGGCGACGCAGAACGATAACGAGGATTTGGACGCACGAGATCAGCATCCCCTAAAAGCTTTATCAATGTGTCCGTGAGTCCATATTCAGATTTCAACGCTGATTTGGAAACATATTCTGATGCCACAAATCACATCCAGAAATCGCTCGGCAAATCTAATTCATTTACGGGTTCATTTCCCGTAAATACCATTTGATTCTCTTGACGCTCCATCACCAAAACATAAGTTGGGTAATTAACACTATTCTTAAACTGCCATTCTCCAATACTATGTAGTTGCAGTTTGCCTTCGCGTCGGCGCACGGTGATAACAAAAGGAAGCTTTCTATAGAGTGCTGTCACCATCTCTTCAGCGCGTGATGGATCAGCGCGCCGCGCTAACATGCTCAGTGAATTTTGTAAACGCTTTGATTCGACTGTGCCCCGAAACGACCATATTTGACGCGGCACATCCGGGCTTGTCAGCAGGGGTGCAATCATCTCTGGTTCATCAGAACGCACTTCGTCAAGCAAGATACAGTTCGGTTTCTGTTCCAACGCCGCGCCAATTTGTGCCCCAAACGAAATACCTTCTTGATCGCCGACTGTCCAGCGCGTCATCAATCGCTGCGCACCAACTGACACTCGCAGTTCACCAGCACGTTCCACAGAGATGACCTTTTCAGGCGATGACAATAACTGCGCTAACACACTCAGCAGTGTCGTCTTGCCCGATTCAGTATCACCCACGATTAGAAACCCGTGCGGTGACTTCGCTAAAGCGCTCAAGAATTGCGCCGCTTTCTCATTCATAAAACCCTGAGTGACAAGATTGTCTAATGTCGGCAGCGATTTTGGATGTACACGAATGTCGGCGGTCAACTGCGGAGTAACAGGTGGCGAGATGAGGTTCAAACAAACTGGTCGATCTCCGACAAGCAACCCTGTTTCAAGGTAAGGTTGACCCTCGCGCAGTTCTGCGCCAGCGTCCATCAGCAAACGCGCGATGATCCGCTGCATATGTGCGAGGTCATCAAACAACGGTGGCAGTATCGTCAAGTCTCCGTGTCCATAGCGCACCGATGCTTTATCTGCGCCTTCGAGTGAAATCGTCGTGATACGGTCATCAATGAACAGCGCATCAAGCGGTCCATAGCCAAATAGCTCACTGTAGGCTTTGGCAATGATTTCCGCCTTGCCGTCTGCCGTCGGATGTACGGACTCAACAGCCAGGAGATAATTCACAGTTTCCAGAATCAACTTCAAGCGCTTGGTTTCGGTATCCGCTTCACGCAGCGCGGGTGAAGCGTTGTGTTCGGCAATAAAGGCATTGACAACTTTCTCCAGCAGCGCGGCTTGCGACACCATGAGCGCACCAAGCTGTGCCGGAACAAGTCGGGGTTC
>CALMZT010000701.1 GCA_937870805.1 uncultured Chloroflexota bacterium | reverse complement strand
CTGAGTCGTTTGTTTTGGTTGACAACTACTCTACCTCAAAAGCCCTACATCCCTTCATTTTTGGCGAAGGTATTGATAAATACAATCCATTTTCATGTGATTGTTCATAACCTAAGTTCTGTAAAATGCTGCGTGCATCCTCCATCATCGTCACCCCCGGCACGATACCATACCAGCACGGCTGCGGAATGCCTTCGCAGCCTTCCACGAAGCCGCGCAGCGCCGGGTGGATGGGCTGCGTACTGCCGAGTGCGATCAGGGTGATGCTGACTAAAGTGAACAGCAGTGTGAGGGTGGTGCAGAGGCGCACGTAGAAGTGGAGCATTGCAAAATCCTCTGTTAAATAGGCATTTCCAGTATAATGCGGTTAAGTGTAGGAGGAAGCGATGACGATGCTCCATATCCCAACCGCATTTGAAGAATTCGTTGCATACCTTGCTGAAAAAGCCACTCCTCAGGAAATCTTAGCCTTTGAAGCCTCTGAAGAAGCGCAAGCCCGTGCGGAGGTACTGTTAGAGCGTAACAGTGCAGGCACGCTCACGCTGGATGAACGCCTTGAATTGGAGCAGATGCTTCATTTTGATCGCCTTGTGTCGTCACTGAAGGCAAAAGCGTTAGAGGATTTGAGTAAGAAACATAATGGGGTTAAGTAGATGACCAGTAAAATTAGGATATTTAAATGACCGTTCAAGTGATGCTGAATGTTTCGGAAGAACTCTATCAACAGTATCTTCTGCTCGCTCAGATTATCGGGCGTGACGTGACTGAATTGATGACTGCCAAACTCGAAGATCGAGAAAATATTGGCGTGGAGCAGCTATCGGACGCAGAGGTGTTACGTCTGGCTGACGCAAAAATGCCCGCTGATCAAAGCCAGCGTTTACACGAATTGCTGGAATTAAATAGTGAAGGTGAGCTAGATACTGCTGGACAAGAAGAACTTGACACCCTGATGGAAATCTATGACAGAGGCAACTTGCTCAAGGCGCAAGGGGCGCTAGAAGTTGTACGTCGTGGGCTGAACGTGACCTGAGTTCGGTTAAGGCAGCTTAAATCGAAATCGCGTACTTGTAGGGACGGAACATGTTCCGCCCTCTCACAATAAATGTAAACCTTAAATCCTTATTGACAATAATCTGAACGACGATGGTCCTGCGGTTACGAAATCCCGATGCAGTAAAACTTTTCTGCTGTCAAGTATTCAAACATTACATTTCCAATTAAAGGTTCAAAAGGAACGCAAATGAACCCCCATTTGTGCTATGCTCTCTCGTAGAGAAAGGAGTTTCCATGTCCCATCTTCAGCTAAAGACTAACGACTATCGACTAATGGCTAAGGACTTTCCTGTTATCTCACTGATCTTTCGACTTACATCAAACTTTAACGTTAGTTTGCGGTTTGAAGAATTGCATCTGCTTCTTCAATCGCCGAATAACTACCACCCAAACAACAAACCTAGTCTGCTTGAGTCTGTTAAAACAGGGATAACAGAGAAAATGGACTATTTTTAATCCCCTACCACTGACACTGCGCCTTCACTGATGCGTTCCGCGACGAGTTCCGCCACGTCCTTGATGATCGGACCATCCGCCACACTCGACTGCGCTGTCGTGAACATCTGCATACAGAATGGGCAGCCTACCGCCACGATCTCCGCGCCTGTGTTCTTCGCTTCGGTATAGCGTTCGACGTTGACGGCTTTCGCACCGTGCTCTTCTTCTTTCCAGAACTGCGCGCCGCCTGCCCCACAGCAGAATGAGTTCATCTGGTTGCGCGGCATCTCGTTCACAGGCGTACCGAGACTCTCCAACACATTGCGCGGCGCATCGATGATGTCGTTGTGCCGTCCGAGATAGCACGGGTCATGGAACGTGACGTTGCTCTTGCCGTTCGACAGCGCGCTCAACGGCAGTTTACCCTTCGCCACAAGTTCTTCAATCAACTGTGTGTGGTGAATCACATCGTAGTTGCCGCCGAACTGGTGATATTCCTTGCCGAGCGTATGCAAGCAGTGCGGGCAAGTCACCACGATGCGCTTGACGTTGAACTGGTTGAGGGTTTCGATGTTGCCGCTTGCCATCTCGAAGAACAGGTCTTCCTTGCCCGCGCGCCGTGCCGCGTCGCCTGTGCAGCGCTCGTATTCGCCTAACACTGCGTAGTTCACGCCTGCTTTGTTCAACACTTTAACGAACGCACGCGCTGTCAATTGTGAGCGCGGGTCATAGCTCGGCGCGCAGCCCACCCAATAGAGGATGTCGAAGTTCGGGTTGTCGTCCACTGTGGGTACTTCAAAGTTCAACCCCTTCGCCCAGTTGAAGCGATCCTGTTCGGGGTTGCCCCAGGGATTACCCTGCCGTTCCATACCCTTGAAGGCATTCTGCAAATCCTTCGGGAACTCGCTTTTCATCAGCACGGCATCGCGACGGATGTTGAGGATGTCGAACATTGGCTCATTGCCAACGGGGCAAATATCGACGCACGCGCCGCACGCGGTACACGCCCACACTGCCGACTCGCTGATCGCGAAGCCCATCAACGGATTAAGCGAGGGTTCGCCGTTGGCAAGCCCTTCCATCTGGTCACGCATCATGTAGCGCTTATTGATTTCCAGCGCAGAGGGCGATAGTTCCTTGCCTGTCGTGTACGCGGGACACACATCCTGACAGCGGTTGCACATGATGCAGGCAAAACCATCGAAAATGTGCGTTTTCGGCAAATGTTCGATGCGTTCTACACCGAACTGTTCGCGCTTCTCATCTTCAAAATCAAGCGGCTCAAGTTCGCCTAACGAGGTACGGCGCGGCTTGGTGAGGAAGTTCAGCGGTGCCATGAACAGATGAGCGTGCTTGCTGACGGCAAAATACGGCGTGAACAGCAGGATGCCGCCGAGCGCCAGCCACCAGAACAGGTGCTCCCACATCAGCAGTGTGTCGTGATTAGCTTGCGAGAATACTGAAGACACCATCGTCGCAAAGGGCATGAACAGATCTGGACCTGTTGCGGCGACGTGTGCGGCTTCCCCTAAGAAGCGCGAACCGACATGTATCAGAATGAAGCCCGCGACAATCGCCGAGTCGCGTTTTACCGCGCCATCTGCCACTTTGGGATGCAGCAGCACATTCGAGTGATACTCCAGTTCCTTCTTTTGCGGCAGCACAAAGCGGCGCAGGATGAAATAGACCACGCCGACGAGCACGGCAATGCTCAACACGTCTGCCAGCAAGCGGAAGCCATCGTAGAGGATGCCTGTGCTTTCCGCCCACGCCTGAAAACCGGGAATGTAGCCGCGCAGCACGTCGAAGGCGTTGACGAGGAAGTAGTAGGTAAAGCCCCACACCACTCCCAGATGAAACAGGCTGGTCACAGTGCGCATCTTCAGTGTCGTGCTTTGTGTCAGGTAGATACGCAAGGCGTTCCACATGCGCTGTGGCAGGTTGTCGAGGTACAGCTTGCCTTCGCCGCGATTGATGATCTGCCACATTTCCATAAAGCCGTTGTAGGTCGCGCCCAACGCTAACAAGGCAAGGATGATAAACAGCACTTGTTCAACGGGGGTTAAAAAAGAGGATTCCATGTATAACCTCGTTAAAAATACATTTTTATGAGTAACTGACCTTACGCAAAACGTTCGCCGCTGCGGACGCTGGCAGTTCAAAACTGCCCGCTATGCGCATTGGAAACCCGTGAACGGGTTGGGTGCTGCGGTTTTGCAACCTCTTCAGAGGTTTACCAATCTTCTACTAGCTCTGGGTCTTGAACCCAGAGCGATAAACTGCGTAAGGTGAGTGAGTAAGGGCATGGCGTGCCACGCCCCTACAACGATGGTGAGAAGTTTACCGCAGCGTACCTAAAAGGCAAACCACCTCATCCATTGAACAAAGTAAAGCGCTCATTTCGCCGCGTTTTGAGCGCAATAAATTGATTTTTAAAATTGGTCGGACGAATTTTGAACCACTTTATCGAGTTCTGCGTATAAGTGTATAGAAATGCCCAACGCCTTCCTAGATTCCACTCCCGCTCCGTAAATGAAAACATCGACGGAGGTTGCGCCCCTCTCCGCAAGACATGAGAGGGGCTGGGAGTGAGGTGAAAAAGAAGCTGTTCAAAAAATCTGCAACCTTCAACAAAGTTGCAACACATATATGGGCGTAACAAGAAACACAAAACGACCAGCAGATCGTATCAAATAACAACGGGCAATAAGGCACATAACTAAATACGCAGACTACCCCACTGATGAGTGGGTTCTAAAATCACGCCTGATCGTCAGGTAAGAGTTCTGAAAGGATCTCAAAAATGAACAGCACAACGAATTGGATCAATCAAGACCTGAGCAGCATCCATCAAGCAGAACTGTATCGCGATGCAGCCAACCAACGTCTCGCTCATGAAGCTGGCGAACGCTCGCGAATTATCCGTGTCTACGAATCGGCGCTGGCATCGCTGGGCGGGTGCATGGTCCTGTGGGGCACGCGCCTCCAGAAGCGCACGCCGCAGCCGACCATTACACAGCAGATGAAGGCAGTTTAATCGGCAATTATCGATGCATCCAAAATGCAGTCATCCAACCGTTCGATGAAGTGTATCACTCAAGAGGGATAAGAACATGAACAGCACCAATTGGTTCAATCACGACGCCACTAACGCCTATCAGAACGATCTCTATCGCGCGGCGGAAAATGAACGCCTGGCGAACGAAGCGCAGGAACATTCAGCCGTGCGGGCGGTCAAGGCGACCTTTGCGGCGCAAAAGCAGGCTCAAAAACCCGGTGAGAAACTGGTGCAGCAGCACGCCTGATTGCGCCGCGTTGTAAGGAGTCTGTCGTATGGTTGTTACCTATCGGACGTTGCGCAAAAAAGACGTCGGCGCAGTGGTTAGCCTCGCGAACATGATCGAGGAACAGCAGCATGACGCAGGACGCAGTACCGTCGAAGGGCTGGAACAACTGGTTTCAGCCCCTTACATCAAGGCAGAAGAAGATTTCTTCGTGGCTTTGAATGCTGACGATGAGGTAGTTGGCGGTTCCATGATGATGATGCGCGGGAATAACGGCATGGTGATTGCCGATGTGACCGTACACCCTGATTACGCTCAAAAAGATGTGATCGCTGGATTGGTCGAACGCACGGAAGCGCGCACCTTGCAGCGGGCAAATGCCGAGTTAGCCGACGAGCCTGTCGTGCATCTCAACTTCGCAGTACAGGACTATAAGGCGTCTGTGCGCAGCGTGCTGGAAGAATCCGGCTACAGCGAAGTGCGCCGCCAATATGTGATGCGTGTCGCCCTCGATACACGTGTTGAACCGCCGCAATTCCCAGCAGAGTATGAATTTCGCGCGTTTGATCAGGAACGCGATGCAAAACGGGTTCACGCCGTTTTTCAGGAATGTTTTGCCGATCATTGGGGCGAAGTCGCGCAAATCCCGTTTGAGCAGTGGGAATATCAATTCAAGAATCCTCATTTTGACCCTACACTATGGTATATCCTTTATCACGCCGATGACATCGCCGCCATTTGCCTGTGTGAGGTCACGCCGCGCGAAGAAGGATTGGGATTGGTTGAAGTGTTGGGCGTGCGTCCAGCTTTTCGGAAACACGGATTGGGCGGCTTGCTGCTGCGTCATGCTTTCTACCAATTTCAGCAGGGTGCGTATCAACATGTGGCATTAGATGTCGATACCGAAAACACGACGAATGCCGTTGCCCTGTACGAAAAAGCGGGAATGCACATTTATCGCTGCACCATCGCCTATCGCAAAGTGCTGCGCGGTAATCCAGACGATATTGAAGAGTAGCAGCA
>CALMZT010000700.1 GCA_937870805.1 uncultured Chloroflexota bacterium | reverse complement strand
CCTTGACCGTGCGGGTTTTGAAAAACTGGCGTCGAAGATCGGCATCACGCCGGACACGACGCTGGTATTGTACGGCGATAAGAACAACTGGTGGGCGACCTATGCCTTCTGGGTTTTCCAGTTGTTCGGGCACAAGAACGCCAAAATCCTTGATGGTGGACGTTTGAAATGGGAAAAAGAAGGACGCGAACTGACTAAGGATGCGGCGACGTATCCAGCAACCAATTACCAGGCGACGGAACGTGATGACAGCAAAATCCGTGCCTTCCGCGATCAGGTGTTGGAGCATGTGCGTTCCAACAAACCACTGGTGGACGTGCGCAGCCCCGATGAATACACGGGCAAGCGTCTGCACATGGAAGCCTACCCCAACGAAGGCGCGCTGCGCGGTGGGCATATCCCCGGCGCGAAAAGCGTCCCCTGGGCGCGCGCGGCGAACCCCGAAGACGGCACGTTCAAGTCTGCCGATGAACTGCGCGCGATCTATGAACAGGAACAGGGACTTAAGTCCAGCGACGACATCATTGCCTACTGCCGCATTGGTGAGCGCAGCAGCCATTCGTGGTTCGTGCTGACCTACCTGCTGGGTTATCCGCAGGTGCGCAACTACGATGGCAGCTGGACAGAATGGGGCAACTCGGTAGGCGTGCCGATTGAAAAGTAGCTGCTGAGTTCTAGATAAGAAATTTCATAGAGGCGCGGAGAACACGGAAGAATCCGTGAACTCTGTGCCTCTTTAGTTTAGAATGTAGGAAAGACAAAGCGTAGGAGAGGCGTATGGCGGAGTATCCTGAAAAACTAGCGCAAATGGTGGAAGATTTCAGCGAAATCACAGATCGTACCGAGCGCGCGGAAATGCTGATCGAAATCGCGGATCGTTTTAATGAGGTGAAAGTCCCGCCGGAGATTGCCACGAAACCTTACGCCGAAGACAACCATGTGAAATTCTGCGAGTCGGATGCTTACGTGTGGGCTGTCGATCAGCCGGATGGTTCGCTGAAATATTATTTCGACGTGCTCAATCCACAGGGCTTGTCGGCAAAGGCAATGTCGGTCATCCTCAATGACGCGCTGGAGGGTGAAACGCCAGAAGAAGTCCTGAAAGTGCCGCATGAAGTCGTGCAGCAGATTTTTGGGCGTGAGATTTCGATGGGCAAGGGGCAGGGCTTGATGGGCATCATCATGCAGATGCAGCATGAGGCACGCAAACGGTTGCAGAAGAATTGATTACAAGTTATCAGTTGTCAGTTCACAGTGATAGAAGTGACGCCTCTGGCTAAAGCCGAGAGGCTGAGTTGAAAATGCGGTAAGCGCACTAAAGGTGCTGGGGCACGCGCGAATGGAAGCTCTTGCTAGTCATCGGTGAAAGTGCATCAATCCCATGCTTAAGCACAAATTTCATTCAAGTGCGTAAATCCTAAGTGAAATACTGAAAACTGTTGACTGAAAACTGTTCACTACACTTCGCTGCAATCCCATACGAAGCCGCACTTTTTGCAGCGCACTTTGCAGGCGAGGCGAATCGTTGGCGTGCCGCACGCCGGACAGACGCTCGATAATGTGTAGTTGGGCAGCGGCGGAAGTATCACACGCGGCGTTTCTTCCTCTGTTGATTTGACTTCGCTTTTGTCTTTTACCTCATCACGCATCGCTCGTTACTCGTCACTATAAAAATTTGCAAAGTGAGTGACTCATGTGTTAAATTCTGCGCATCGTCAATGAGCGCTCCCGCACTGCGAAAAACAGTGCGAGAGCCAAGATAGTAGCCCCTAGCCGGAGGTACTATGAGTAGTATAGCAGATGGGATTCCCCAGAAAGAGTGTTCGCTGTGCAAAGAAAAATTCCCTGCGACAACAGAATACTTTTACGCACACAAAACATCAGGGGATGGACTGCAAACACGCTGCAAAAGTTGCTACAAAAAGATAGCACTGAAATATATTGCAGAAAATCCAGAGAAAGTTCGTGAGAGCAAGAAAAAGTACAGTCGGGAGCATCCAGAGAAGGCTCGTGAAGGTGCGAAGCGTTATCGATTAAAGCACCCGGAAAAGGTGCGCGCAAGCAGCAAACGAGCACGAAAGAAAAATCCAGAGAAAAAACGAGAAAATGATAAACGTTTTCGACAAAGACATCCTGAGAAAGGGAGGGAACGAAGACGAAAATGGGAGCAAGAACACCCCGAAACTGTTCGCATTAGAACAAGACGACGGAGAGCAATCCAGCACAACGCTCCTGGTGAATATACCAACGAAGATTTGCAGGCACTCTACGAATTACAACAAGGAAGATGCTGTTGGTGTGGTCAACCGATGGGTAATAAGTTGACAGACCATCATTTATCGCGTTATGAGAAATTTACGGACGATCACGTTATCCCCATTGGTCGAGGTGGTAGTGGGTATCCCTATAATATTGTCCTTGCTTGCTGGCGTTGTAACTGTTCACGACGCGATAGGCTGGTATTTATCGAATGGCAACCGCCGAATATGTTGGAATGGATGTATGAGTATGTGGAAAATGCTCTAAGGAAACACGGGGATAATCTTTAATTTGGGCTATGAAAAATGCCGGAGATAAAGCATCTTCGGCATTCAGAAAACATTGTTATAAAGTTGAGGCGTCTGTGGGA
>CALMZT010000699.1 GCA_937870805.1 uncultured Chloroflexota bacterium | reverse complement strand
ATAGAATCAACAATAACACAAAAAAGGGAGCAATAGAGTTCCTTTTGACACTTTAATTCAAAATGTAATGTCATATTCTTGAGCAGCTTCTGCAACTATATCGTTAGATTAAATCATTCCATCGTTATTGCTCTATCCGTAGAGATATGCTATACTAATGAAGAGTAAGCGCTAAATTTGATCGTAAATCCGCGCAACGACTGATTAAATAACGTATGCAAAAATCAGTTCCCAAAAACCCACACTGACGTTGGTCAGCGCATTGATAAAGATTTGAAACGGTGGCACGCAGTTGCTATTGGTTTTGCTGCGTGTTGGGATTGGCGTAGTTTTAAACTGCTACACAAGAGAGCGGGTTTCGGGTGACAGTTGGTACTGTCAAACGTCATATCTAAAGCTGCCATGAGCGGCAGTTACAGTTTAGGGTAGAAGGAGTCTAAATTGGTAGACAGAAGCGCAGCCGCTGCTTATAACGAGGAAAGCATCCAGCGGCTTAAGCCAATGGAACACATTCGTCTGCGCCCCGGCATGTATGTCGGCGGCACGGATGCACGTGCGCTGCATCATCTCATTTATGAAATTGTAGACAACTCGGTGGATGAGGCGCTTGCCGGACGGTGCGATCACATTTGGATAACACTGCAAAATAACCATTTCGTTTCCGTCACTGACAACGGCGTCGGTATCCCCGTCGGTATTCATCCCAAAGAAAAGATTTCCACCCTACAACTCGTCTTGACAGAGGTTGGCGCGGGCGGCAAATTCAATAACAGCGCCTACAAAGTCAGCGGTGGCTTGCATGGTGTCGGCGCGTCGGCGGTGAATGCATTGTCGGCTGAACTGCACGCTGAAGTGTGGCGTGAGGGATATTTGTGGAAACAGTCGTATGCAGCGGGGAAGCCTAAGACAAAAGTCTTGCAGATACGGGAGATGGAAGAGGGCGAGTCTACAGGGACACGCATCTCTTTTCGACCTGACTTCACCGTGCTAGAACCGAACGAATTCAGCTATTCTACGCTTGCGCAACGCTTCCGCGAAATGGCTTTTGTCACGCGCAAAGTTGCTATCACACTACGCGATGAACGCGGTGAAGCGATTCCAAGAGAGACAACCTTTTACTTTGAAGGTGGGCTACATTCTTTTGTGCGCTACCTCAACCGCAACCGCCAGCCTTTGCATCCACCGATTCACCTTGAGCGTGATGTGCAAGCGCCGCCTGTGGAAGGCAAAGAGCCTTATAACATTGGTATCGAAGTCGCCTTCCAATACACCGATACTGCTACTGTGACAGAACTCGCATTCGCCAATACGATCAACACCCCTGACGGCGGTATGCATCTCACAGGGCTGCGTTCAGCAATTACCAGCGTGATTAATCGTTATGCGCGTAAGGCGGGCATCCTTAAGGACAAAGATCAAAACTTCGCTGGTGGTGACACGCTGGAAGGTATTACCGCGATCATCAGCATCAAACACCCGCATCCATCGTTTGAAAGCCAAACGAAAGTCAAGCTCATTAATCCAGAAGTGCAAGGCGCTGTTTCACAGGTCGTCACTGAAGCACTTGGCGAATTTATGGAGTTGAATCCCCGTGAGGCGCGGCGCATCATCGAAAAGTGCTTGACGAGTATGCGCGCGCGTGAAGCGGCTCGTAAAGCACGCGACCTTGTGCGCAGCGGTCCGAGTTTGCTGGAAAGCAGCACGCTTCCGGGTAAGCTGGCAGATTGCTCACAGCATGGCGAAAATGCCGAGATTTACATCGTCGAGGGCGATAGTGCCGGCGGATGTTTCTCTGGCGATACGCTTGTCGCTTTGGCAGATGGACGCCACTTGAGCTTCGAGGAACTTGTTGTAGAGCAGGCAGAGGGCAAAGAACACTTCTGCTATACCATTCGCCATGATGGCAAAGTCGGGATTGAGCGTATCATCAATGCCCATATCACGAAGCGCGACGCAGCGGTCATTCGCTTGACGCTGGATAATGGGGAAACTATTGTTTGCACACCCGATCACCGTTTTATGCTACGCGATGGTCGCTATAAAGCGGCAGCACAACTCACGCCTGAAGATGCGCTGACGCCACTGTTTCAGGTAGAAGCTGCTGAGAGTAGAATTGCAGAGCATCGGATGGCTCATGGGTCAGTGCCGATAGCTGAAGCAATAATGGAGTATCCTACCAGCGTGATTTCTACAGAACCCATTGAAACGCGCATGGATGTGTATGACATTGAAATTCCTCATACACACAACTTTGCGCTGGCAAGTGGTGTGTTTGTCCACAACAGCGCAAAACAAGCGCGTGACCGCCATTTCCAGGCGATTCTGCCGCTACGTGGCAAGATCCTCAATACTGAACGGGCACGCCTCGACAAGATTCTGGATAATAACGAAATCAAGGCGTTGATCTCGGCGCTTGGCACAGGCATCGCGGAGGATTTTGATACGAGCAAACTGCGTTATGGACGTGTCATCACGATGACTGATGCTGATGTCGATGGTGCACATATCCGAACGTTACTGCTCACCTTCTTCTACCGCCATATGCAGCCCCTGATCCAAGAAGGACACCTGTACATCGCGCAGCCGCCAATCTTCTTGCTGAAGAATGGCAAGCAGCAGGAATACATTTACAACGAAGCCGGGCTATCAGAACAAGAGCTGCTAGCAAAAGCGCTTAAGAAGTATGAGAACCCCGATAAGGTGGGCGTCCAACGCTACAAGGGCTTGGGCGAAATGAATCCCGATCAATTGTGGGATACGACGATGAACCCGCAAAATCGCACGCTGCTGCAAGTCACCGTTGAAGATGCGGCAGAGGCAGATCGCGTGTTTGATATGCTGATGGGCAGCGCTGTACCGCCGCGCCGCCGCTTTATCCAGACGCACGCGCGCAGTGTGCGCAATCTGGACGTATAAACGAATTACTGCCAACGAAAAAGACCTGCCAGAAATTGGCAGGTCTTTTCATTTGAGAAAGACTAGACCTG
>CALMZT010000698.1 GCA_937870805.1 uncultured Chloroflexota bacterium | reverse complement strand
ACTTTGCTCTCGTCGTATTCGACATCTACAACCTGTCGGGCATAACTGGCGCTTGCTGACTTCACACCCGGTAAATCCTCCAAAGTGCCATCAATGAGCATGGCACAGCTCGCGCAGTGCATCCCTTGAATCTGAAAACGTTTCTTGATCATCCCCTTTTTCCTTTCTATGAACTGCCTGGTTGGTGATATACCCCTGCTGTTTTGAGGGACACGGAGCTGTGCCGTATGAACAAAACACACAACAGTCCCCATGTTTTGTTCTTAAAATTTTCTGACAGTTAGCACACTGGTAAAGGAACTGGCAGCTCTCTAACGGCATCGTCTCTTCTTTCACGAAGCCGCATTCAGGACAGGTAATGAGAGATTGCATTTGCATCGTCTGAGCCTCAAAACACGAAAACGAAAATGCCGAACGTAGTCATGAACCCCTCAGCCAATGACGATGGCTCCGTTATACATTCCCATCCCACAGGTAAAGTAGATTGTCCCGGGCTGCTGGGGTGGTAGATTGATGACCTGCTCACCAGTTTCCGGCAGAATTTCTTGTATACCCATGCTGGGGATCACGAAGGCGCGGGTGCAGCCGTAGCTGTTGTTCGTCACCAAGCGGATGCGAATCGGCTGACCGCTTTGCGCGCTCCAGTAGTTGGGCGAATAACCGTAGCTCTCCGCACGGATAGTGAGTTCCTGCACGCCATCCACGACATTTGCCTGGTCTATCTCTGCCGATGCATTGACGGTACTGGAACGCGTGAGTGAAGCAAGTATCCGGCTTGGTGCTAAAGGCGATCCCAACAGGTTTAAGCCACCGTCCAGTGACACAATTCCGAGAAATAGAATGGCTAGCGCTGCCGCAAGGGCAAAGATGGACTGGTATTTGCCACGCATTCGGGTTGCTAAAAATCCCAACACCATAAAAGTCGGAGAAGTTCCTAGCACAAACACGAACATAATCAGCGCGCCCAAAATTGGACTGCCCGACGTGATTGCCAGCACCTCCATCGCCTGAGTTGTGCCACAGGGGATAAGAACCGTCATCAAACCCAACATAACGGGCGCAAATACCTCCTGGCTTTTCGCTTGATTACGCACGAGACGGGTCAGCGCTTTGGGCGGTTGAATCACGATATAGCGAAAAATGGGATGGACGTTGAACATATTGAGCGCGGTTGCCACCATAAACAGCCCAGCCAGCATTTGCAGCACGGCGCGCATGACCGGGGTAATCTGGATGACTGACCCCAGCGCACCTAGTACAAAGCCCAACAGTGTATAAGCAAGCGATTTGGCAACCATGAAATAGACTACAGGCCAGAGATTTCCTGTAATCTGGATGCCAGTTAGTACGTCTCCACCTTTTGAGCGTGATCTGGAACGTCGTGATTTACTTTTTGTCTGATGGGCGGCGGGGGTTGCTACCTGCCGCGTCAGGGTTGTTGCCAGCAGTCCGCCCTGAACGGCAAGACACGTCAATCCGCCCGTGGTAAGTCCAGTGAGAAAAATGATTCCGAGATTCATAGCTTCTTCAATGCTCCTTAAGCGCAAAGTGCGAATTCATCCATTTTTATGATCCTGCTGCCGCTCTTGCCAGTTCCTCGTCAATCACCGCTGCGAACACCTCAAAGCGCTGTGCGCCGACAAGCGGGCGTCCGTTGATAAAGAAAGTTGGTGTCCCCTGGATGCCATAACTTGCGGCAGCCTGCATATCGGCATTCACTTCCTGTTGGTAACGCCCGCTATCCAAGCATTGGTTAAAGGTGTTTATATCTAGCCTCAGTTGACTGGCGAAATTGCCAAGAGCAGTCCTTGATAAATCCTGCTGATTGCTAAAAATCAGGTCGTGATAGTTCCAGAAAGCACCCTGCTCATTAGCGCAGTCTGCTGCCATAGCAGCGGCGAAGGCATCAGGGTGAATTTGAGGCAGCGGCATATAGCGGTACACAAAGCGAATTCTGTCGCCATAGGTTTCCCGGATACGCGGATACGTCTCCTGATAAAAACGCTGACAGAACGGACATTGAAAATCAGAGAACTCGACCATCACCACCGAGGCATCTTCGGGTCCCCAGGCAGGGTCATCGTCCACGCTGACATTCACGAGGGGCGCTGGTCTTGGTGTCGCTGCTGCCCGAACTGAGCCTGTGCTATTCAGAGCTTGAACAACCGCCGTCGAAATCATCTCAACGGTGACAGCACTGCCAACTCTGGGTGAAACCATCAACGCACCGATAAAGACCCCAACAATAAGGAAAACTGCTCCAATGACAATATAGTGAACGGTTGTCCGTTTGATGATTAACACGGCATCTGATAATGCTTCCGATTCCTCAGACGGTAGGTTTTCAACGGTTTCCATGTCAGCAATCGCGGGCTGTTGATTATCAAGCTCTAGGGTCATACTGTTTGCCTCTTCTCCCAAATCAGCTTCTTGAAATTCACTGTTATCTCCTCACTATCTCTAGTTGTTCGACCCGCGTCAGTTTTGCACGCAGTTCCGCCGCAACTTCTGAGATTGAACGATCCAGGTGGGGATAGGAAAGCCAAACCACCGCGAAGCCAAATGTGAGTCCGCTGATGAGCCGCATCCACGAGTTGAATGATCCCAACGCATCGCCAGCATAGAACCAGTTTGGCAACATGTGGACGGTTAAATCGGACAGCCACCGATTGTTATAACGAAAACCGCCTGTCAACCCGCCCGCCATATCGCTGATTAAGTGCGTTCCACCATCTATCAGCATGGGAAGCAGCAGTAAAACAAAGCCAACTAAACTCAAGGGTTTAAGAACTCGCTGCTGCCTGAGTAGTCCATAGAGAATGCCTGCCAGCCACAAACTACCATACATATAGACCATGCGATCCGACCAGGCGACTTTCCATCCCAAATCGGTGTTCCCAATGAAAGCCCGCAATGCCTCCATTTCCAACAGTTTATCCCCTGTCAGGATCACAGGCAGATCAGCGATGTTGTACATGGGCTGCGCGCCGAAGAGAAAGAAAGAGCGCTGCGCCATCTGGTGACACATCGGACCGTATATGGTGTAGATTAACCGGGCGAAGTCCGACCAATCCAAATACATCAAAACCGGAGCAAGAAAAGGCAGGAGGTTGACGATACCCAGCAGCAGAGCGAAAACCATAATCCAGTGGTCAAGGCACCATGCCAGAATATGCAGCGCTCTCCGCTGGCGTGTAATTCCCCTTGTACCTTTCAACGTTTGATCGGTCATCTGCTCTCTCTCACAGTTCACGCGCTGCGCGCCCACTCAGATACCCCACATAAGCCGGAACCAGCGGCAGCACGCAGGGCGAAAGAAACGACATCAGTCCGGCAAGCACGGCGACCAGATACGTTGGAGCGTTGGCACCGCCCAATGGTAGATCGAGGTAAAGTCCATTGCGCTGCGCCCAAATCGCAATCCAGGTCATTTGGTTGGTCAAAAGCAGCAGCCCAATGACGATGAGCAGCAGCCCGCTGGCGATTTGCACCTTGCGGATATGCCGGCGAAAGCGGCGCACGAAATCAGCGGCGCGAGCTATCCCTAACCCAATGATGAGGAAAGGAATCCCCAGCCCCAGCGCGTAGCCGCTGGACAACCACATCGCCTGACCTGACGTTTCTTGACTGAACCCCAGGGTCAGAATTGCGCCGAGTGTGGTACCGATGCACGGTGTCCAACCTGCGGCGAAGAACACCCCCATTAGGATAGAGGATATCCAACCTGCTCGCTGTTTCGCATTCCACTGCGGGCGAGTGTCATAATACAGTAACGGAATTTTGAGGACTCCTAAGTTAGCCAGTCCAAAAACAATCACTATGACCCCACCGATTTTTGCCAGTTCAGATTTATACTCGCTGAAAAGTTGACCGAATGCCGTCGTCGCCCCACCCCAACCGACGATGAAGACGAGTGAAAAACCCAATACAAACAGGAGCGCGTGCAGAAAAGTCACCATCTGCTGCAATGAAATGGCAATTTTGATGTCTCGAGATTTAGCGATGTTTTGACTCATATCCCTGTCCTCATGGCTCGCAGTGCCAGGTGATGCTTTTTGCGTACTACTGCTTTCAGATTAACCAATACAAAATGACCTCATGGAGACCGATGACAACAAAGATCACGCCGACGACACGGCCCCAGCCGACCACGCCGGCGATCCGCTCCTCATCGCGCTCCGCGGACTCATCGCGCAAGGAATCGACCCGGAACGGGCCCTCGAGCGCGCCGTGCGGCGGGCAACGCTACCGGCGGTGAAGGAGTCTTCCGCCCTATCCGCGGCAAGCCGCAACGGCTCAGGAGATGAAACGACGTGACCATCGCGATTGA
>CALMZT010000697.1 GCA_937870805.1 uncultured Chloroflexota bacterium | reverse complement strand
AGCTTCCCAACGGCGTTCTATCTGATTGCGGGATATACCGAAAGCACCTTTATGGCGCTGGCGTTGGGCGCGTGGCTGGCGACTCTCAAGCAGCGCTATTGGCTAGCGGGCATTCTGGCATTCTGCGCATCGCTCACGCGGGCGCAGGGCTGGGCGCTGGCAGTACCCTTTGCCTACATCATCCTGGAGCGTATGGGTGAACCGCACGGCGGTTTCTGGCAAGGCATTCGCTACTTTCTAACGCACCCATTGGAAGCGCTGCGCATTGGTCTGCTGAAGTCACCCGCTGTCATTGGTGGACCGTTAGGTACAGCAGCCTACCTGTTTGGTATGCAGCTAGCAGGTTTGGGGAATGTCGAAGAAGCCTTTCTCGCACCCCCCTGGAACACACGTATTCAAGCGCCCTGGGAAAGTATCATCTCGGCGGTGCGCGTGCTGATGAACGGCACAGCAGTTATACACGACATCGCCAGCATCGCCGTATTCGTGTTCCTTGTGGTCATGGGCATCCTTGCCATTCGCTATTTAAAGCCGCCTTATTGGCTGCTGGTATTTCCGACGTTGTTCTTTATCCTGCTGCGCGGGCATGAGACGTTCCAGTTTCATGGCATCCTGCGCTATGCGTTATACATGTTTCCGGCGTTCATGATGCTGGCTCTGCTGCTCAAAAATCAGGACAGACTCGCTATCCGATTGACGACTGGCGCACTCGTCACACTGGGGATGGTGTTGCAATTGGCGTTGGTGGCGGCGTTTTCGCTGTGGGGATGGGTGAGCTAGTAGGGCACAGCGTGCTATGCCCCTACAAAGCAGTTTTATTGTACAGCGGTGACGAGGATGGGACGACCTTTGGTGATGATAACCGTGTGCTCAAACTGTGCTGCCATGCTGCCATCTTGCGTCTTCAGTGTCCAGCCATCTTTCTGCTGTACCACGCGGTTCGCGCCAACGGAGAGGAACGGTTCGAGGGTAATCACCATGCCTTCGGTCAGCTTCGTGCGTATCGTTGGTACGTAGAAATTGGGAACAGTCGGCGGTTCATGCAGCTTGCGCCCGACGCCGTGACCGGGTAAATCCTGAATCACCTTATAGCCGCCTTTGCGGACGTGTTTTTCCACGGCTTTGCCAATCGCATTTAACGGTTGTCCGCTGCGCGCTGTGGAAATCGCCACTTCAAGCGCCGAACGGGCGTAGTCGAGCAAGCGCTGGTTGGCGGGCGTGACAGGTGGCACGGGGAAGGATGCGCCTGTATCTGCCCAGAAGTCGTCGAGTTCTGCCGACACGTCGATATTGACCAGATCGCCAGCCTGTACGACGCGCTTGCCGGGGATACCATGCGCGGCTTCTTCGTTGATGCTGATACAGGTTGTGCCGGGGAATTTGTATGTCAAAATCGGGGCGGAGCGTGCGCCGTGCTGCTTGAGATACTTCGCGCCGATCTCGTCCAGTTCGGCGGTGGTGATGCCGGGACGCAGCGCCTCGCTCATCGTTTTCATCGTCATGCCGACGATGCGCCCGATGCGAAGCAAGCCCTGGAGTTCTTTTTCAGTGTTGACGGTCATAGGAAGTTCCTGAGTGAGTCGAAGATGAACTCATGCTAAGCAAATTTACGAGGTGTGTCTAGAGCCAGAATCGCAACGAGGAGCCTGCTGCTCCCCGCTGCGTTGGATGGAGATGGTGCGCTCTGCCGCGCACGTCCGAAGTAAACCTTGTAGACCATTTTTCGCGTTTTTGCAGTGCGCCTTCTCGCTACTAAACGGCAGCTTACCCCGTCGAATCTAGTTCATCCCCTGATATAGTCCTATTATTTCACATTTGTATCAGAATGCAATTGGAATTTCTCGAAAGATATGGATCTGTCTTGTTGCTGCTGCAATGAGAGAAGTGATTGCAGCAAGTTGTGAGGCTGATTTTGCTGCTGCTGCGGCGGCAATACCAAATTCTCGAAAGACCTCTTGACTCTCGGGTTACTAGAGACTTTATAGTGAGAACATCTGTGCATAAGGAGCAGCAGCGTGAACAACATAGAAAATGTCCAACTTTCATCTCCTAAAAGCGTAGCACAAAACACGGCTCATTTGCGTTCCTTTTGACACTTTAATGCGAGACGTAAGGTTTTTGCTCAACAGTAGCTCTAATCATGGGTTACGTGAAATTGGTAAAATTGGGGTCTTGACTTAGAGTACGCTCTAAATTGTAGACTACGAATTATGGACACAAAGAACGACAAACTCACGATACAACAGGTTGCAGAAGCAACAGGGTTAAGCGTTCACACCCTGCGCTATTATGAACGCATCGGGCTTATTCATCCTATCGGGCGCGCGGAAAACACGCATCGCCGCTACTCAACCGATGACATCGGCTGGATTGAATTCCTCAATAAGCTGCGGGCAACGGGGATGCCCATTCAGCAGATGCAAGCCTATGCCGAACTGCAACGGCAGGGGGATGTGTCGCTGCCTGAACGAGTAGAAATGTTAAAAGAACTGCGCCACAACGTCGAAACGCACATCGCAGAGCTGCAAGAACACCTGAAGCTCATCTACTACAAAATCGAGATTTATCAGGATTTGATTGAAGAACCAACACCAGAACCCGCCTAGCGTCGTTCCATAACTCAATCATAAATTCGTATTCCCATTGTTTTAAGGGGCAACCCCTATCATTCACTTTATGCGCGAGGCGTGAAGGTCTGTTTAATTTGGCTTCACGTCGCTGCAAATCGAATCAGCACAATGTACTGATGAGGAGATACACATGGACCCGATGACTATCTATCGTATAGGACAAATCCACCACAATGAAATTCTAGCGCAGGCTGAGAGAGATCAGCATCAGAAACCGCTGTGGCGGCGCCTGGCAGAGTGGGGCGGCTTGCTCATACTCATCCTGCAAAGGATGATTGAAGCTGCCACGCTTGTCCTCAAAGAACGTGCAAACGCAACGGCTGTGCAAGCCTTAGAAGCATCTACAAAACAGCCTGAACGCAGCGCAAACACACGCTAAAATACATCAACACTTAGGAGGGGAAGCATAGCTACCCCTCAACCTGCCCGAAATGTACCAACTTCCACCCCGCTGCCGTGAGTTCTCGCCGTAGTTCTGGACTGCTGACGGCGGCGGTTTCTTCTTCAAAGTTGTACTCGCCAATCCATTCATAACCTTTGGAAAGCAGGGTTTGCAACTGGGCGCTGTGATAAGCGGGATGACAGACAAGCTCTGTAACGCCCGGACGCGGCTTATGCAGCAGTGTTCGCACTTTGTCGAGCGTGAGCTTGCCCGTATCCACGAAGCCTACGAAGCGATTGGCGCTGTGCCGTTCCGCGCGCTTTGCATAGGGATACACCAGCGCAGACATGCCCGCTAACGCTAACATTCCCGGCAGGCGCGCGGGCTTCGATAACACGGATGAAATCGCATCGGCGGGACGTGGCAAGCGAATAAAGGGAATGCCGTACACCTGAGCAACATCGGCAGCAACATCGGCAATGCCTGGTAGCAGGTGAATATACTTGTGTCCGTCGATGT
>CALMZT010000696.1 GCA_937870805.1 uncultured Chloroflexota bacterium | reverse complement strand
ACACAGGTTCGCCCCTACAATGACGTTTCTGACCTTCCTTGACCCCATTCGCGATTTTGATGCAATCGCCCTGCACGTAGAGAAGATAACTGACGTTACGCACCCTGAACCTGTGAACAAGGGGTTTAAACCCCTTGTTCGCACTGAACCTGCGTAACATCAGAAGATAAGTTCAACCGACTACTTGTTTTGAACGCACGTTCTGTCCTATAGTGTGCATAGACACTGATCTAAGGAGGATCAATATGTTAGATGTACCCACTGTAGAAAAGATTCCTCATCTGGCGAGTTTGGGGAATGTGGTCCCGGAAGGTTATTTATATTACGAGAAGATCATCACGCCGGGCGAAGATCTGAGCCTGCCGAATGCTTACTTCAAGTGGTACAATATTTATCCGCCAGACGCAGAGATTACGCCGGAGCAGGTGGCAGAGAGTCGTGCTTATTTGCAGGCGGCGCGGCTCAATCTGAAGGACGAACTCGGTTTTGTGATCCTGCATCGGGCGGGGCAAATGCTGCTGCTTATGCTCATGACGTGGCGCAATACCAATGAGATATGGGAGTCGGTCTTCTTCAAGGATGTATCGCAGGCAGCAGGCTATCAACAGACGGAGTTTGAGGGCAGCCACAGGGGAACATACTGCGTATGGGAACTCGGTGCAGTCTGGCATGAGCGGCACGCTTGGGTACGCTTCCTGTCGTCCAGGCGCGATGATGTAGCGAAGCTGGCGTACATCAATGACCGCTTCTCTGGGCGAGTCTAAACTGCCGCAGCCCGCCTCATTTAGCTAAATACGCTCTGGAGCGTCTTTGAAAATTCGGAAAAGACTACGAAATACTTTTAACCGCTAAGTCTAGTGAATAGCCACGGAATACAATCATCAGGCTCACGAAAGGAACATTGACATGAGTAAAGATCCCGAACCACAGCCGCCACAACCGACTCGCTCTCTCAAACAGTTTGATGTCCTGGTTGGTGAATGGACTATGGTGGGCACCCACCCTGATTTGCCATCCGCCGTGCATGGGCATTCGTCTTTCGAATGGCTGAGGGAAGGCGCGCTGCTAACCTGGCATTTTGATTGGGAGCGCAGCCAGGGAATTCCCAGCGCCTTCAGTGTCATCGGTCATGATGATGCGGTAGAACCGTGTTCCATGCTCTACACCGATGAACGGGGTGTTGCCCGAATATATCAGATGAGCTTAGCAGGCGGTGTGTGGAAGATGTGGCGAGAATCGCCGGAGTTTTCACAACGTATGACTGGCACGTTCAGCGATGACGGCAATACCATTACCTGGCATGGCGAGTTATCGCGCGATGGCTCAAACTGGGAGCAGGACCTGAATGTAACGTATACGAGAAAGCAGTGACATACTCCCCACACGTAAACGTGGGGGCTTCTACTCTCAAACAGAGCTGCACCTCTTTTCAGGGAGGCGTCTGATGACCCCTCAAGTAGTATACACTGATGCCCCAGTGTCAAACATGGTTCTCGCCCTTTTGGCGTTGAACATTTTACGGGATGGACTTCCCACCCCAACCAGCGCTGTTCAGTTGTTAAAGC
>CALMZT010000695.1 GCA_937870805.1 uncultured Chloroflexota bacterium | reverse complement strand
CGCCGTGTTGCAGATACAAATCGACGTGATCAGTCATATCCGCGCCGCAAGCAATGACGATGCAGCCCTGCACTTTTGCTGCTTTCACCATTGTGAATGCCGCTTCGCGCATCCGCAGCAGGCTCATTTTACTCAGATAATTGAAGTTGTCCTCGAACAGCACAGCATAACGCGGCTGATATTTTTTCAGCGCGGCTACCCATTCATCCGTCGATTCTGCCAGCATCGCATCGAACAGCGTGACATCATAACCTCGCTGGCGCATGAGACTCGCAGCGTACAGTGTACCCAACGGCGGGTACGGCTGCATCGCCCGCCACAGCTTTGGATCGAAGCGCAGATAGTAGGATTGTCCGAATAAAATATCAGTCATAACAAAACCTCAAATAAAACCCTGACCTACAAGTAAGACAATATGATTCCACACCCTACAGCATACCCAATTTTTCACGATCTATCACCGTGAGTTTATAAAATGAGGATAAGAGAAAATATGGTTATAACAGTATCAAGCCCGGCTCTTGCAGCTTACACTTGCGAATTTGCCGCGCAAGATCGGCGTTGATGGCTTTGGGCACGCTGTCTAATATCGCGGAAACGGTTTTTATGTGTGGGAACTGCGCCATCACATCGGGGTCGCCGATTTGTGGCACGCCGCCGCGCACAACGAGCGCGAGATCGGCGCGTTTTATGTTCCGAAGCGCAAACTCCGTTAAAGAATACTCATGTTTCTTGATGGCAATCCAATCCGCGTATGCGTTGGTTTGCAAATGCCCTCGATCTTGCTGGATACCTAAAACATATGCGGATATTGAAAGAAGAGATGGCATCCACAAAAATTTCCGCGATTCATCTAATAAATCACCGTCGGCAGTTAACCGTGAGTCGCTACCGACAGCCATTCCCGGCTTAGAACCCCAATCAATGATCTCGCCCCAAAGATTCGTATCAGTTATTTTTTGCAAAAGAAATTGGTTTGTGGTGGGACATAATATGAGTCCACGAATTGGCAGGTTAACGGCATCTTCAATGTCTTCGCGGACTATACCAACGCCATGAACGATTACTGTATTTTTGCCTACACAGCCCAACTCTTTCAGGCGTTGATATTCACCCGCTGCGATTTCGTCTGTGCCTTCCGCAAGATGAATAAACCAGGGCACATCCGGCGGCGTCTGCTGATACGATGCGCGTACTTCGTCGTCGGTACTGAAGTGCAGCGAATGTGTCCATCCGTACTTTTGCAGCACACGCACAGGGAAATCAGTACGAAACAGTTCTTTGTGTGGGGGATTATGGTGGGCTACAGTGGTTGCTCCACACAACAAATTCTTTAGCCCTCCGATGAACAGCCTGTCCCACAGCGGATATGCGCGCAGTTCCTTGAACGGCGAGTCATTGAGACGCTTGCTGACATCTTCACCCCATTCATGCGCGTTGTTATACACTTCGCGGAATTTCGTGCGTGGATAGTGATTCAGTTCAAGGTGATCGTGCGCGTTGATGAGTCCGGGATAGATTGTGTATCCTGAGAGATCGACGGTGATCGCGTTGGAGACAGGCTTGTCCAACACTCTGTCAGATGTGTAAAGCTCGGATTTTCCCCGTGAGGTGAAATCTCGATAAACTTCTGCGCCTTTGATCGTCAGCGGCTGTACACGTTCAAATATTCTCATTCGTCTTGCGAGGGTTTCAAATGTGGCGCGTTTTGATTCACGAAGTCTTCGCCCAGCTTATCGACCAGTTTCTTGCGCAGCTTGGGCGTTTCTTCCGCCCATTTATCCACCAGTTGTTCTTTGGATGCATGGCGGCTGTCACCGGCTAATGTTACCATGCCCCGTGCAACCGTCGGCGCGGAGGTGATGATGCGGTGAATATCGACGCTGGCACAATTGGGGCAGGCCGATGCTGATTCATTAAAGCCGTGTTTGGCTTGGAAGGGTTTACCGCAGGTTTCGCAGCGGTAATCGTAGAGGGGCATTGCATTAAATCCTCGTGCTTATCTTACTGGACGCGATAATGACCTTTTAGATATTATTTCAAATGCTGTCTTATTGCACCTTTTGAAGGTGCTTAAAATCTTTTCGTAGCTAGAGGGCTTTCAGCCTCCAGCGGCGAATACTCATTATACCTACTTTGTGTTTATATTTAGCCTTCTATTTGTGCTGATCGCTGACGGCTGAAAGCTGACTGCTCCTTACTTATTCCAGCCTGATCCTCGGATTTAACAGCGCGTACAACACATCAGCGGTCAGGTTGGCTACCGCGTAGAAAAAGATAACGACCATCACAATCGCTTGCAGCAAAAATAAATTTTTCTGTTTGACCGCCTCGACTAAAAGCGCCCCCAGACCCGGATAATTGTAGACGCTCTCAATCACGACCAGACCGCCGATCAGCCAGCCGAAACTGATAGCGATCACGGTGATAGTTGGCAGCAGGGCATTACGCAGCACATGCTTAAAAATGACCACGCGCCCCGGCAGTCCCTTGAGTATCGCCGTGCGCACATACGTTTTTTTCAATTCATCCAGCACCCCGGCGCGTGTGAGCCGCGATACATAGCCGAGTAATACGAAAGTGGCGGTGAGGGCGGGTAAAATCAACTGCCGAATCCAGTCGCCGATGTCATTCCGGGGAACAAATGAGGTTGCCGGCAGCCCCAATTCTCGCGCGCCGAGCGCGATGCCGTTAATCAGCACCAGCCCGGTCACGAACTCTGGCAGGCCGACCACCGACAATGACAGCAGCGAAATGGCGCTGTCTATCCAGGTGTTTTCATACAGGGCAGCCAGCACACCCAGCAGCACCGACAGCGGCACGCTGATGAGCAGTGTCATCAATGCCAGCCGCATCGAATTGCCCAGCCGTTCCGTCACCAGCGGGCGCACCGGGTGGTTCGCGCCAGTGAAGGAGCGCCCCCAATCACCTTTGACAAATCCCAGCAGCCAGTTGGCATACTGCTGCGGCGCAGGCGCATTCAGACCAAATTCCTCCCGAAGCTGTTGCAACTGTGCCTCAGAAGCATCACGTCCTAGAATCAGCCGCGCTACATCGCCAGGGATAATCTGCGTCAGCGCGAAAATCAGCGCCGATGTGATGAGCATAGTCACGATGAGCAGAAAAAACCGCCGCAAAATATAGCGGAACATGGCTGCCTCTATGTTTTCTCCCCCTCTCCACGCAGTGGGGAGGGGGTTGGGGGGAGGGGATGCGAATTGAGAGTTGAGTTAGTTTGCAATACAATTAATTCTTCAATCGGAATATGGCAGCGGATGTAGTGGCCGTTGCCTGCATCGCGCCAGGGCGGCTCTTCCTGTTCGCAGATCGCGCCGATTTTACGCGGGCAGCGGGTATGAAAGCGGCAGCCGCTTGGCATATGCGCCGCGCTGGGGACATCGCCGTCCAGCCGGATATGGCCTTGCTTCACCGTCGGATCAGGTATAG
>CALMZT010000694.1 GCA_937870805.1 uncultured Chloroflexota bacterium | reverse complement strand
GTGACCTGGGCAATCACGATGTAAGTCAACATGCTGAGCAAGCCTGCGATCACGGCATAGAGATAAAGCGCTGCATCAAACGCGGCGACAATCATGAAGCCACCCAACAACCCCAAGAGAACTGCCCGATGGCGCAAAAGAATCAGCAGATTGTGATCTTCGATGGTTATTCCATATAAATTTTGTATCATGCGCGGCGCAAAGGCAGCGACGACAGGGTAAGCGTTAACAATCCCAACGACGATAAGAGCAAGGCGAAACACGGTTTCCATAAACAGCTTCCTTTCGTTTCTTTCAAGGTACGCTGGTTAGGGTGGCAATGTCTACGAAAAATGCTGCCAAACACTGCCAATTGGATGCAATCAGAGTCAGCCATCCCTTTTTTAAGTAAGTTCGTTAGAATTGCTGCGTCAAATGTGTGTTGATTTCACTATTCATAAGGATACATCATGCCTAAAGTAGGCGAAAAAGCTCCTGATTTTGCATTGTTGAACCAGGATGGCGAAACCATCCGTCTCAGCGATTATCGTGGTAAGAAAGTCATTTTGTTCGCGTATCCCGCCGCCGATACGCCCGGCTGCACCAAGCAGGCGTGCGGCTTCCGCGATGCCATGCCGCGCCTGGAAACTACCAACGCTGTCGTGCTGGGCATCAGTCCCGATGAGCTGCAAGCCCAATTGAAGTGGAAAAAGAAGCAAAACCTGTCCTATGATTTGCTGTCCGACACCGATCACGCGGTATTAGAGCAGTGGGGCGCGTGGGGTGAAAAGAACACGTTCGGTAACAAGTATATGGGCGTCATCCGTTCGCATTGGGTGATCGATGAAAATGGCACGGTCATCGAGGAAAAGATCAACATCAAGCCTGAAGAAAGCGTTGCCAGCGCCATCCAGATGATCGGCGTGTAGTTAGCTTCTTCACAAGGGTAGGTATTTAATGCAAGGGTATTGAGCGTCCGCCTAGACCTCACCCCAAACCCCTCTCCCAACGCGCGAAAGTTGAGTGGAAGTGAACGTGTCCGGCGCGGGAGAGGGGCTTCAGACTCGCCTCGTTGGACACACTCGATAAGTTTTCGGACGTTGCCAAACGTCGGCGGTCATCGTTTGTTCATTCCACCAACACGATCCCCAAGCTGTACAGCAGTGACATCGCTTCTGGCAGCGAGAATTTAGCTTTCTTCACTTTAT